>JAYVFW010000538.1:0-25587 GCA_043772715.1 Phormidesmis sp.
GTTCAAAACAACGATTTAACCGACGAACTAAAGAAGGGTCTGCCTGTTCATAAAATTTCTGTGCTTTGCGCGTGAGAACTAACTCAACCATCTCGTCGAATATTCTCGAAAGACACCACGTCTCCCGCGTCAGCTTCTTGCACTGCCTCAATAAATGCGGCTTCAAGACCTGGAATATTCAATAATTCCTGAGTAGCCTCATTGACCTCACGGTCTTCTAAATAAGCTAAAAAGTCACTGGCGACTCTCAGCCGCTCAGGAGAAAGCTGTCTGAGGCGCTTTTCTGCTTCCTGTAAGAGATTTATCGTTTCTTGAGCGGATTCTATGGTGATTAAGATTCTGTAGGGATGATTCATGATACCGTTCCTGCTTGAAAGACTCGCCCGATGACTTCTTCGATCGGCGGGTCAACCACCGTTAAATCCAAAATCTCTAAGTCTCCTAAGAGCTTGGCAACCGTGCGAGTCAGCACCTCTTGTGGTACGAGAAACCGCGCTGAGTGTTTGTCTGATTCTTGCAAATCTCCATAGAGCATCAGTTGATTTTTAGAATAGGTCTGAGCAAACTCAATGCTGATTTCGCGGCATGGAGAGAAGCGATCGACTAGTCCTTCTAAGCTGCCGTCATAAATCAGTTGTCCCTGATGAATCATCAACACTCGCTCACACAGCGCCGTAATATCTGCCATATAGTGACTCGTCAGCAGCACCGTTGCCTGATAGCGCTGATTATATTCGCGCAAAAACTCTCGCACGGCGACTTGGGCGTTGACATCTAATCCCAGCGTTGGCTCGTCTAGAAATAGGACTTGTGGCTGGTGCAAGAGAGCGGCGAGCAGTTCGGCTTTCATCCGTTCGCCCAAAGAGAGCTTGCGGACAGGTTGCGTTAGTTTGTCGCCGAGAGACAGCATTTCGCTGAGTTCACCGACCCGGCGATCGAGCGCATTATCCGAAATTCCATACACGGCCGCATTGATCCGAAACGAATCTACAGCAGGCAAATCCCAGATCAGTTGCTGCTTTTGCCCCATCACCAGCGTCACTTGTTTCAAGAAAGCAGCGCGACGATCGAACGGAGTATGTCCCGCAACCGTAACGCTCCCCGCTGACGGATGAATCAAGCCTGTAAGCATTTTCAGCGTCGTAGTTTTTCCAGCTCCGTTTGCGCCCAAAAAGCCAACAATTTCTCCTGGCTCGATCTTAAATGAGACATCTTGAACCGCTTTCACTTGACGGTAGTTGCGCTTAAAGAAGTGGGTCAACGTCCCTTTCAATCCAGATTCTTTAACAGCAACAGGGTACATCTTGCTGAGATGTTCGACCACGATCGTAGACATACGTTCTCAATTCCTAGTAGATGCGAGGCTGAAGAAGCGCCTGAAATTTTTTGCAGGACTGTTCTAAGCCTAAATGATTTGAAAGGAGCAAAGAAAAGTTGTTTTCTCTGCCCCTTCCACGGTTTCGGCGCGTTCCCACTCTAGGTATACCGAAAAGGCTATTCTCAGATAGCTACCTGAAGGAATTTTCTGCCTTGACCGAGCAGTTGGAAGGCGCGATCTCAAAAGGCTTCGGAGCTTTGCAGCATTGACGGAAAATAGACCTCCTGCATGAATAAAATTCTGACGTAAACCACTCGTAGAACTCGCCTCTAACCCCCAATTCTGGGGGAACCGGAGTTCAAAGTCCCCCAGAATTGGGGGATTTAGAGGGCGTTCCCGGATTCGTGCAGGAGGTCTAATAGAGGAATCGAACCTAAAAATAAGGAACAGGAGGATAGAAACGTTGACCCAATCACATTTCATGCCCCCCGACTGCCTCAGCAGGAGTTGAACCTACAACCTCGCGGGTAACAACCGCTTGCTCTGCCAATTGAGCTATGAGGCACTAATTCTCGATCGTTTGAGATGGGAACGGCAGGAATCGAACCCGCGTCTTCACGGCTTCAACGTGACGCTAAACCAACTCAGCTACATCCCCAGAGTGGGAGTCGAACCCACAGAGGCGATAAAACCTCGATCGTTTAGCAAACGATTTGCTCTGCCAATAGCAACCTCTCCAAATTCAAACTAAATTTGTGGCAGTGCCGACGGGAGTTGTCTAAAGGAGCGATCGCCGTTCTAAAAAGTATTCGCTTCTCAGTTTTTCCAGCGATTTAGATTGATTACGTTGCGATCGATGTTTGGGTTGCAATTCGGGTTTTCGATTGCGTCCGTCCGAATTTCTCCTGGAGTTCGATTGGGGATGTCTTAAAAACAGAATCATGTCGTCGCCTCCGGTTTGTCTGATGCCGTATTACATTAATACTACACAGCGTATTACATGATTGTCAAGGGCATACTACAAGTTTTTCGGCGGCTCTCCACAGTGAGCAGTTTCTAGAAAAAACCACGATCACCGCTTGTAATAGGTGTGGCTCTATCGACTGCATGACCTTCATTCCTAAAAATAACCCCGCTTCTGTTGGGTCAGAAACGGGGTCAGGGTGGTGAGTGTGTGCCCTCGTGTCCAGGACTTCCTAAAAATTTTGAAATAATCTTGCTTACGCTTGAGGAACTAGCTGAAAGAAAGCATCAAACGCTTTGATTGCTTGGTTATATTTGAGAACGGCGAGATCAGAATCAGCTTCTCCAGCCGCTCGATCGAGGGCAACCAGATCATCAAACACCTGCTTTGCGGCTTGTCTAGCTGGTTTTTGAGCATTAGGAAAGAGATCTCGCGTCACGGCGATCATCTTCACCCGTAGCTCACCCAATGGGCCATGGATAAAATTGCGTACCGATGTCCAGTCTTTTTTTGCGATCAATGCCTGAAGTTCGGGTATGCGATCGCGCATGGATGACACCTCGCTGGCATAACTTTGAATTTCAGCAATTTGCTCAGGCGTATAGGTTGGCACCTTCACCACGGTTGGACTGCCACAGCTAATTAACAAGACTGCTACAAGCGCTAAAACAATAGACAAAATTGACCGATGCTTTGCCATAACTACACTTTAATTTTCAACTGATCACTTAAGCTGCCCCACAATTTTAGGAGCAACCGTTTACTGCCCGCGTTAAGGAGTGTATCTCAAAACGGAACTCAGATAAGGCATCCAACAGCACTCAGTTGAAGGTGCATCATTGCTTTCTTAATCAAATTCTAGATTATGGTTAGACTATGGCGGTATAGAGCGATCGAGTTTTATGGTTCTCTCTTTTAAGCAATTGGCGATCGGCACTTCACTGCTAGCGATCGGGGGGGGCGCTGCCCTAGTTAGCAGTCACTATAACAATCGGCTCAGTGGCAGTTTGCCATCAGAGTTGCCTCTTTTTGCAACCCCAACCAAAATTGCCATCTCAGATAGTGCCACCAACAACTCAAATTTTATTGCCGCCGCCGTTGAGAAAGTCGGCCCGGCTGTCGTCAGAATTGACTCGGCTCGGCGCGTTACAAGTCAGGTTCCAGATGCCCTTCGTAACCCGCTGTTTAAGCGCTTTTTTGGCGATCAGCTTCCGGCTCCCGAAGATCGATTAGAGCGGGGCACTGGGTCAGGGTTTATTGTCAGCGCCGATGGTCGTCTAGTCACCAACGCCCACGTAGTTTCTGGCTCAGACACCGTAGAGGTGAAGCTCAAAGATGGGCGCACCTTTGAAGGAAAAGTGGTGGGAGTCGATCCGGTGACTGATGTTGGCGCGGTCAAAATCAACGCCAACAACCTTCCGAGTGTGCAGTTGGGCAAGTCTTCGACGCTGATTCCGGGGCAGTGGGCGATCGCTATTGGCAACCCGTTTGGGTTGGATAACACCGTCACAGCAGGCATTATTAGTGCGGTCGATCGCTCTAGTTCTCAAGTGGGGGTGCCTGATAAGCGCGTCAGCTTTATTCAAACCGATGCGGCGATTAATCCGGGCAATTCTGGCGGGCCTTTGTTAAACGATCGCGGCGAAGTGATTGGCATTAACACAGCGATTCGAGCCGACGCTCAGGGGCTGGGCTTTGCGATTCCGATCGAGACGGCGAGACGGGTGGTTGAGCAGCTATTTAGCAAAGGTCGGGTCGAGCATCCTTTCTTAGGCATTCAAATGGTCGATTTGACATCGACGATTCGCGACGAGATTAACAAAGACAAAGAAACTGAGGTGAAAATCAGTCAAGATCAAGGGGTCTATGTCGCACGAGTGTTAGATAATTCTCCGGCTGCCCAAGGTGGGTTGCAGCAAGGCGATGTGATTCAAAAGATCAACGGCGCTCAGGTCAAGACCGCTTCTGAGGTGCAAGCCCAGGTAGAATCTAGCTCGATCGGCACCCCGCTCGGCGTTGAAGTGATTCGAGGCAGTCAAACTAAAACGTTCCGCGTTCGCCCCGGTGCGTTTCCGACTAATCGTGCCGATCAGTAGTCACTGAAGGGATGGAGACTCGTTACTCGATTCCTTCTCGAATGCCTGACAAGTCTTCTAGCTCCATGCGCTGCTCCATCTGCCGCAGAAAGTAGCCCGTCAACATTGCAGAAGCCAGAAGCTCTGCCAAGTTCTCGCGATCGGTGGCGATCTTGACTTCAAACCCTTCAGGAGGCAATGCGCCCATCAATCCTTGGACGTTGTGAGAGATGATTTGCTTGACTCTAGGGCTAGCCGATCGAGCTACGCGCTCTAAAACGTCGGGTGATTGGTGCTGAAGATAGTTCAGCAGTGCGTTAACATCAGCCGCCTCGTCAGTCTGGAGAAAGTTAGCGTTGTCAGGGTTAAATGCCATGAGGTTTTAGAAACGCTGTTTGCACTATTCTGGCACTTCTTTTAGGGGGTGTCCCTACCTCTTTTTAGAGAAAGTCAAAAGAAAGTTACGCAAACCTCGGAGGTTTTAACCAAGAATCAAGCATTGTGACCGATAGAGTAGCTTAAACCTCCGAGGTTTTGGATTCGGCCTCGCTTCTCAGCTTTTCTAAGCTCTGAGGCAACTGATTGAGTTGAAAATATTGATGAAATTTGTCTGTTACCTGAATCCAATACGATCGCCCGTCTGACTGCCGTCGTTTGCGAACAAAGCCTTGCAATACAAGCTCTTGAACGTGTTGATAGGCACCTGATCCCCGCAGTTCTACTAAGTCAGTTTGGGCGATCGGGCCCTTAATGGCGATCGCTGCCAGGGTTCGCAACTCGCCGACTCCTAAATCTGCTGGCACTAAAATTTGCACCAGATGTTGAAACGCTTCTCGTAGCTGTAAGCTATATCCATTAGGCGTTTGTACGATTTCTAAGGCACTGTCTCTATGGGCATAGTCCGCCATTAGATCTAAAAGCCCTTCTTGGGCAGAATCGCGATCGCACGCTGCAAATTCAGCCATCTCGGCGATCGATAGCGGTTGTGCCTTTAGATAGAGAATCGCTTCAAGGATGCTGGCAAGACGAGACATGAGAAACCCGTGCAAAAGAATAAAAACTGAAAAGGAGTATGCCCGCAAATTGCTACATTAGTGAGTAAGTCTGCCTTTTGTAACCTGTGATCCGTCAGAACTTATGAGCAATCCATCTCCGATCTCTGAAACTCCGGTTGAGTCTGCGACTTCTGACTCTAAAGATCCGAAAAAACCCAGCTACGTCAAGCTGGCTATGCGAAACATGGTACGTAAACGTGGCATTTCAATCTACCACTTTGCTCTAACGACGATCGGGCTTCTGAGCGTTTTAGTCGGGCTGGCTTACATCACTCGTTAAGGTTTAGGGTTCATGCAGGTCGAAATCAGCGTCCAAGAGTGCTTTTCAGCCAATGGAAATAAAATATCCGTTTCTGCGGAAACTTGGGAGATTTGGTTTCGTCGTTGGTTAGAGCTTCTCAAGCCGACAGATGTCGAGGATGGCTTGCCGCTGCATCTGGACGAAGCTTATGAGCTAAGTTTGCGCCTCACCGATGATCGTGAGATGCAAGCCCTCAATCACCAATATCGCTCCAAAGACCAACCAACCGATGTGTTAGCGTTTGCGGCGCTTGAAGTCGAGAGTCCTCAGCCGATCGATGAGCTTGAGGCGCTCTATCTCGGCGATATTGTGATCTCGATCGACACGGCTATCCGCCAAGCGCACCAGCAAGGACATCCTCTGCAAACCGAGCTTGCCTGGTTATCGGCGCATGGGCTACTGCATCTTTTGGGATGGGATCATCCCGATGATCAAAGCTTGACCCGAATGTTGAATCAGCAGCAGGTTTTGCTAGAAGCGATCGGGCTAATTTTGTCAGTTGACTGACCTTTACGCCTCAGACGAATCTTGCAATACTATAATTTTGGGCTGATTTAGAGCAAGATAAGACAAGAAAGTCACTATTTTGCGAAATCTATCGAGTTAATGCTGCTGATTGCCTATTCTGTCCCTTTGCGAACCACTATGTCAGAACTGCCTAGCCAACCTCCAAAGCGCTCCTCTACAAAAGTAGTGCCTCTCAAACACACTCGCGATCTGGCGTGGCAAGTGGCTCCAACGCTGTGGACGAGCTTTAAATATGCGTGGATGGGAATCAGCTACGCTTTTCAAACTCAGCGTAACTTTAAAGTTCACGTCTTTGCGGGCGCGATCGCGATCGGCTCAGGCGTTTTTCTGCACCTCAGCGTCGTCGAGCTAGCGGTGATCGGGTTGACGATCGGAGCAGTTTTAGCAATGGAGTTGTTAAACACTGCGATCGAGTCAGTCGTTGATTTAACGGTCAAGCAGTCTTATCACGAACTCGCCAAAATTGCCAAAGACTGCGCGGCGGCGGCGGTTTTGGTGTCGTCGATCGCGGCGCTATTGGTGGCTGGCTTTCTGCTGTTGCCCAAACTGTTTCTCTTTGTGCAACTGGCGCTTCATTGAAGACTGAGGATCAGCAGCGCGAAAGAATATGAGAGGATGGTGAATAAGTTTTAATCCTTTCACTCTCCTAGATGATTCTTGTCATTGACAACTACGACAGCTTTACTTATAACCTGGTGCAATATCTAGGCGAGTTAGGGGCTGAGTTTCCCATAGCGGCAGACATTCAAGTTTATCGAAACGATCAGATCACGATCGAGCAGGTGCGTCAGCTTCACCCCGCAGGCGTGGTCATTTCACCGGGACCGGGACGACCTGACGACGCGGGCATCTCACTCGATCTGATTCGGCAACTTGGTCCAGCAATGCCAATTTTGGGGGTGTGCTTGGGGCATCAGAGCATCGGGCAAGTGTTTGGGGGCACGATCGTCTCGGCACCCCTGCTAATGCATGGCAAAACCTCCGAGGTGCATCACACCGACACAGGCGTTTTTAACGGACTCGACAACCCAATGACCGCAACTCGGTATCATAGTCTCGTGATTGAGCGGCAATCTTGCCCTGAAGTCTTAGAAATCACGGCTTGGGTTGATGACCAAACCATTATGGGGGTGCGTCATCGACAGTATCCTCACATTCAGGGGGTGCAGTTTCACCCAGAGAGTGTGCTCACGGCATCCGGCAAGCAATTGCTCAGGAACTTTTTGCAGGATATTAGCAATCAGGGATAGAGGCTTGAGTTTGGGGATCTCTAGAGAACTTCACCCATCCGTTCAGAACGCTAAATTTGTTGTGAGGGCGCTAATGAAACGAAGACAGTTTGTGGGTTATGCCGGGGCAAGCTTGCTGACCGCAGTGGGCACAGGCGTAATTTTTGGGAGTGATTCTGCTCAAGCGCAGACTAATTCGCTCTCGGTGCAATATTTGGGGCACACCTGCTTTTTATTTACGGGCAGCGGGCAGAAGATTCTGGTCAATCCTTTTCGGAGTCTGGGTTGCACAGCCGGATATCGTGCGCCAAAAGTCAACGCTAACCTTGTGCTGATCAGCAGCCAGCTTTTAGATGAAGGCGCGATCGAGCTAGTGCCCGGAAATCCTCGCTTGCTCTACGAAGCCGGAGCTTATGAAGTGGGTGGGATAAAAATTCAGGGCATTGGCGCGGATCACGATCGAGTGGGCGGCAAGCGGTTTGGCAGCAACGTGTCTTGGCGCTGGACTCAAGGGGGTGTGACTGTGCTGCATCTAGGCGGCGCGGCAGCCCCAGTTACCCTTGAGCAAAAGATTTTAATGGGAAGACCCGATGTTTTGCTGATTCCAGTCGGGGGCGGCCCCAAAGCCTATACTCCTCAAGAAGCCAAGCAAGCGATCGCGATGCTCAACCCTAGGCTGGTGATCCCGACTCAATATCGCACTCAGGCGGCTAAAGATCAGTGCGAGATCGTTGTGCTTGATGACTTTCTCAAGTTGATGAGTGGTGTCCCGGTGCGTAAGGGGGGCGATTCCATCTCGATTCAAAAAGCAGACTTGCCAAAAGATGGGATGGCGATTCAAGTTTTGAGCTACAAATTCTAAAGTGGGTGAGGGGTGGAACGTCCTTTTGCCCTTCATCGTTTACCCTTCACGCTGCTATTTTTTATGCATTCTGACTATCGCCAGCGTCGCGAACAGTTGATGACCAAAGTTGGGTCGGGCACCGCCATTTTTCGCAGTGCGCCGACTTCGGTGATGCACAACGATGTCGAATATAACTTTCGCCAAGACAGCAATTTTTTCTATTTGACGGGGTTTGATGAACCCGATGCCGTCGCGGTGTTTGCGCCTCATCACGAGACGCAGAAGTTTATTTTGTTTGTGCGACCCAAAGATGCTGATAAAGAAACCTGGTCAGGCTATCGCATTGGGGTAGAGGCTGCCAAAGAAATCTATGGCGCAGACGAAGCTTATTCGATCGCTGAACTCGATGAGAAGCTGCCGCAATATGTCGAGAAAGCCGATCGCATCTATTACCATGTGGGACACGATCGCGCCTTTAACATAACGGTTCTCAATCTTTGGCAGCGATTGATGTCAACCTACAACAAAAGAGGCACAGGGCCGATCGCCATCGAAGATCCCGGACCAATTTTGCATCCGCTCCGACAGGTGAAAAGTGCGAACGAACTGGAGCGAATGCGAAAAGCCGTTGAAATCGCGGCAGAAGCGCACAACCTGGCGCTAGAAATGCGAAAACCGGGTCGCTATGAATATGAAATTCAGGCAGAAATGGAGCGGCTGTTTCGGCTGAGGGGCGGTTTGGGCGCGGCGTATCCGTCGATCGTCGCATCAGGAACCAACGCTTGCATCTTGCACTACACCGAAAATCGTCGCCAAATGCAAGATGGCGAACTGCTGTTAGTCGATGCAGGCTGCTCTTATGACTACTACAACTCAGACATCACGCGCACCTATCCAGTTGGCAGCAAATTCACCGAGGAGCAGCGCATTCTTTATGAATTGGTCTTGACCGCGCAGTTAAGAGCGATCGAGCAAGTGCAACCCGGCAATCCCTGGAATTTGTTTCATGACGCAGCCGTAAAGACGATCGTAGAAGGGTTAATGGGACTCGGACTTTTGCAAGGAGACATTGAAGAAATCATTAAAGAGAAAAAATATAAGCCTTTCTTTATGCACGGCACGGGTCACTGGTTAGGGCTAGATGTCCATGATGTTGGCGTGCTAAAAATTGGCGAAACTTGGCAACCGTTTCAGCCGGGTCAAGTCGTCACGGTCGAACCGGGAATCTACATTCGACCCGACTTTAAACCCTTTGAAGGACAGCCAGAAGTGCCCGATCGCTGGCGCGGCATCGGCATTCGCATTGAGGATGATGTGTTGGTAACGGATGCTGGCAATGAAGTTTTGACGGATGCGGTGCCGAAAGCGATTGAGGCAATGGAGCGCAATGGTTAAGTATTTTAACGTCAGTTCGATGAGGTTTTTCGCTTCGTTTTGAGCGGCTTCTGCCCCCTAAATCCCCCAAAATTGGGGGATTTAGTGGGCAGCCCGAATTAGCAACCGCAGCGAAAAGCTTCATCGAATTCACGTTATTTTATTGGAAAAATTAGCGATCGCTCACCCATCCATTGCTGACCAGATCGACCCAACTCTCGATTAGTTCGCCCCGATGGAGCAGTTGCCAAAGGGCTTGATTGACAATGTTAGGCGCTTCGACCATGACTGAGTGACCTGAGTTAGGCACAATCAGATGATTGCTACTGAGCAGATGATTGGCTAGCTGATTGCCCATTGTTGGAGGAAATACGGGATCGCGTCCGCCTGTAATCACTATGACTGGACAAGGAAGCTTGTGTTTTCGCCCGTCATAGCCCCAAAAAGACTCGATCGCCTCATAAGGATGCGATTCGGACGGCAAACTCGACTCTTGATCACCCGCCCCCATTAGTTGCTGAACCTGAGGCGAGTGATAAATCTGGTATCCGCCAGCCGCAAAGAATTTCATCAGCGGAACTTCCCACCAGGGCGTGAGATTGTGAGTGCCACCTGCGATCGCAATCAGCGCTGTGACCGCATGACGATTTGCCCACTCAAGCCCGATCGGAACGCCGTAGCTATGACAACACAAAATCGGCTGCTGAATTTTGAAGTGGTGCAACAGGCGAGTTAAATCTCGGCGATGTCTGCCCACCGAATAGCGACGATAGCGCCCAGATTCGCCATGTCCCGCCAAATCGTAAGCGAGAACAGCACGATCATGCGATCGCAAAAACTCCCACTGTTTTTGCCAGTTAAAGCGATTGCCCAACCCACCATGCACCAGCACGATCGCCGGAGACTGACCCGGTGAATAAGCAACTTTGAATTCTACGCTACCCAGTTTAACGATCGCACCCTCTAAAGACGCTGCCGGGTTGTTTGACATAGAGACACCAATCTTTTGATTCTGTGTTTGGCTCGTCGCTGACAGGGCGGTTTGTTAGCAGGAAACAACAAGCGCAGAGTTGCTAACGCGGTTAATACGACGCAGACAATAATCAGCGCCATTAAAGGAAAGGGAACCATAGCAGACTTGACAAAGTTCAGTCTCTCCACTTTAGAGACACGGTTTGACACTCCTGTGACTGACTCATCACAAAGCCGTGAATCGTTGTGCGATCGGCAGCGAAAATCGAAACACACTTCCTTTACCTAGCTCGCTTTCAGCCAGAATGACTCCCTTTTGCAGCTCGACTAAGCGGCGAGAAATGGCTAACCCGATGCCCGTGCCCCCAGAGTGACGATCGCGCGATCGGTCTGACCGCCAAAATCGCTCAAACACATGAGGCAAATCGTCTGAAGAAATGCCCTGTCCGGTATCTTTAACGGCAATCCAGATCTGACCCGACTCCTGCCACGCTTGCAGCGTCACACTGCCTTGAGGCGTATAGCGCAACGCATTGCCAATTAGATTGACTAAAATCTGTTCGACTCGTTCGGGGTCAGCGATCGCAAGTGGCAAATCAACAGGACACTCAAGGCTCAGAATAGTCGGGCTTTCTAAAAGTTGATCAGAAAACCGTTGGACAAGAGACGCTAATAGCGGGCAAACATTGAGAGGTTTTGCATTGATGGGGAGATAGCCTGCTTCTGCCTGAGAAAGCTCTTGCAGGTCATTAACGAGGCGGCGCAGTCGAGTCGTTTCTCTAGCAAGTCGTTGATAAATGTCAGAAGAAGCTTCGATCGTGCCGTCTGCCAACCCTTCAAGATAGCCCTCTACGACTGTCAGTGGCGTTCTCAACTCATGGCTTAAGTCACTGACTAGATCGCGACGACGCTGCTCAACGCCTTCTAGCTCTTTTGCCATATGGTTAAAACTTTCAGCCAACCGATTTAACTCAGGAATCTCATTGGCGGGCACTCGCTCTTCTAAATGCCCCGATGCAAATTTGCGAGTGATGCGCTCTAGCTGAATCAACGGTTGCACGATGCGTTGAGACACGAGATAACTCAGCGCTCCTGCTGTGGTGCCACCGACCACCACTGACCAAAACGCGCCCCGACTCCAGGCTGACTCAAACCCTTCGAGCAATTGCCGACGCACATAGCGCACGTTGACTCCGCCCATCTGAATTTTTTCAATATGGGTGATAAACAGGCGCGGAGAGTAGAGTTTGCCTACGGTCAATAGAGTGCTCAAGCCGACCACCATGACGATCGTGTGAGACAAAAAGAGCCGTGCCCGTAGACCAAGTTTAGCCATAGATAGGGGATTATTTATTTGCAGATGATTCAGTCAGGTCTTCAAATTTGTAGCCAACCCCGATCACCGTTTTAACAAAGGTCGGATTTGCGGGATCAAGTTCGACTTTTTTGCGGAGGCGAGCGACGTGCGTATCGACGACTCGCTCATCGCCAAAAAAATTGTCACCCCAGAGTTTATCGATGAGCTGAGTGCGATTCCAGACGCGACCGGGGTAACTCATAAAAGTCGAGAGCAGGTCAAACTCTAAAGTTGTTAAGTCGAGCGGTTCGGATTGGTTGGGGCTGAAGTGACGAGTGGCTGATCGCTGATCCAAGTCGATCGAGAAACTATGCGTCCGATAAATTTGGCTTTGTCCGCCTTGGCGCATTGTTCTTCTCAACAGCGCTCTGACTCGTGCGACCAATTCTTTAGGGCTAAAGGGTTTGACCATATAGTCATCGGCTCCGGTTGATAGCCCGATGATGCGATCGAGTTCTTCACCCTTGGCAGTCAGCATCAAAATATAAGGATCTTTAGAACCGGGTTTTTGACGAATGCGGGCGCAGACTTCTAGACCATCTAGTTTGGGAATCATCAAATCTAGAATAATTAGATCGGGTTTTTGGTCTTGAAAGAGTTGCAGGGCGGTCAACCCGTCACGACAGGTGCGGCAAGAGAAGCCTTCTTTTTCTAAATAAAGCTGAATTAGTTGAGCAATTTCAGCTTCATCTTCAACGATCAAGATTTCCATGCGGTGTGAATGGTGAAAGAACGATCGGTCGCTCTTTACACGTTACGTCGTTTTTCTGTTGCTGTCAGGCTCTTTCATGGCTTAACACGCCTGAATTTTCCTAATTTTGAAAATAAGTTGGTCAAACTAGATGATTTAACGCTATATTGAATAAGTCGAAAGCGACGCGGGGTAGAGCAGTCTGGTAGCTCGTCGGGCTCATAACCCGAAGGTCCATGGTTCAAATCCATGCCCCGCCACCAAATCGATAAGTCCTTGGTTTTATAGCTGAGGACTTTTTTAATGGAGATTTTCTCACTGGAGTTTCAACTCGATCGCGACACTCGTCTCAAAGCAAAGTCTTCCGATCGATAGAGTTCACATTGCTTGACTCAGCATAATCTTAGTTTGTAGCTGCAACTAAACTACAGCACACAGTTCTACACGGTAATGATGTCTGTTCAGTGTATGTTCTATAGACGCTGTGTGTAACGTTCATAAACGCTATTTTTGAAAGCATGAACAATAAAGCAATTAATTTAACTGCACGACATTATTAATAGCAAGATTAATCGTAGCGATCGCGATTGAGACAGTGAACTTAACGTCTAAATAAATTAAACTAATGCAAAGTAAAGAATTTCGTCCAACCTCTAAGGAGATTGCGGGGCAAAAGCTTCCTTATCCTGCTAGTCAGAAAGACATGGTGCCTGCGCCTGATAGCGATCTTTCTAACTATCAGCCAGCCGGAAAACTTCGCGGTAAAGTTGCATTGGTGACAGGCGGCGACTCTGGAATCGGTCGTGCAGTTGCGATCGCGTTTGCACTAGAGGGAGCTAACGTTGCTATTTTCTACAACGAGAATACGATCGATGCGGAAAAAACCTGTGAAATGGTTGAAGCAAAGGGGCAACGCTGTCTGGCGATCAAAGGAGATGTGCGTAAGTCTGAAGCGTGCCGTGATGCCGTCAAACAGGTGGTGACTGAGTTCGGTGGGCTGAATATTCTGGTGAATAACGCAGCCTATCAGATGGCCCAAAAACAATTTGAAGACATTAGCGAAGAGCAGTTTCGCCGCACCCTCGAAACCAACATTTTTGGCTACTTTTACATGGTGAAAGCCGCACTGCCTCACCTCAAAGAAGCGGATGCCATCATTAATACAGGCAGTATTGTTGGGTTAGTCGGCAACGAAATGCTCGTTGATTACTGCGCGAGCAAGGGTGCTATTCATGCATTCACAAAAGCGTTGGCGTTGAATTTAGGAACGCGTAAGATTCGCGTTAATGCAGTCGCGCCTGGCCCAGTTTGGACTCCGAATATTCCGGCGACTATGCCGATCGAAGAAGTTGAAAACTTTGGACATGAGGTAGCGATGGGCCGCCCTGGTCAACCCGAAGAACTCGCGCCAGCCTATGTTTTCTTAGCGTCGCAAGACTCAAGTTTTATGACTGGCAGCATTGTAGAAGTGACCGGAGGCAAACTGTCGAGCGGTTGATCTGCAATCTTCTGATGTTCATGCATCTCAGGGCTTAGTTCTTTAGCACCTAGTAAATTATGGAACAAAGTCCTTATCCGTCTGGAACAGTTCGTTCTCTTCTAGAAACATCACAAGTTACGCCAAAAACGAGAGATGTACTCACAGCAAGGTTGGCAGAAAAACCAGTCTCAGAACCCGGTTTTTTCAATGTAGAATCTTTCGCAATTTTGCAGGCGGTTGCCGATCGACTGATTTCTCAATCTCACGGGATTGACATTGCAGGTGCGCTCGATCGTCGATTAGCTACTGGCACTGGCGATGGCTGGCGCTATAACACGATGCCTCCTGACCCGATCGCTCATCAGGCAGGATTAATCGGCTTAGAAGAAAGCGCTCACGTCCTCTTTGGTTGCGGATTTGTGGCGCTGTCTGAGTCGGAACAAGACAGGGTATTAACTGCAATTCAGCAGGGCAAAGCACCCGGAAAAACCTGGGAAACAATACCTTCAGTCCGCTACTTTGAGGAATTGTTAGTAGAACTCACCGAAACTTACTACAGTCATCCTTTAGCACAAGAAGAAATTGGCTATGTTGGAATGGCGGATGCAAAAGGTTGGCAAGCGATCGGACTCAATCAATTAGAACCCTGGGAACCACAGAGTGGAAAAACAATCCAATTGTCATTAACAGAATCGCCAACACGAATGCCGACGCAATCTATATTGCAGGAAACGAATCATTTACAACGCTACGGGGCAAAGGATGTCGTCGATGCAGTCGTGATCGGAACAGGGGCCGGTGGGGCACCTTTGCTAGCGCGATTGGCACAAGCCGGCCTCAGCGTTGTCGCGCTAGAAGCTGGAGAACATTGGAATCCGGCTGAGGATTTTGCAACCGATGAGCGATCGCAGTCCAAGCTTTTCTGGCGAGATGAACGACTCAGTGCTGGAGAAGATCCGATCGCGTTTGGCAATAACAATTCTGGCATCGGCGTAGGCGGTTCCACCCTGCACTACACCGCCTATGTGCCCAGACCGCACCCCGATGATTTTCACCTCTACCGCGATTTTGGAGTCGGCGCAGATTGGGCAATTGGCTACGCCGACCTGAAACCCTATTATGAAGAAGTCGAGAGCCTTCTGGGAGTTTCAGGCACGTCTCCTTATGAATGGGAACCCGACCGTCAACCCTATCCGCTGCCTGCGCTGCCGCTGAATGGAGCCGCCCAACTGATGCAGCGAGGCTGCGAAGCTTTGGGAATTCGGACTTCTCCCGCCGCCAATGCAGCGCTTTCTGCTCCTTATTTTCAGCCCGGTGTAGGTTGGAGGGCTGCTTGCACCAATCGCGGATTTTGTCAGGCAGGCTGCACAACGGGCGCAAAAGCCAGCATGGATGTCACCTTCATTCCGTTGGCGATGCACCATGGGGCTGAAGTGCGATCGCAGTGTTTTGTGACGCGATTTGAGCGCGATGCTGACGATCGCATTACAGCCGTGGTTTATGTGCAGGCAGGCGAAGAAAAGCGCCAACCTTGCCGAACCGTGTTTTTGTGTGCAGGCGCGATCGAGACTCCTCGATTGCTGTTGTTAAACAACCTTGCAAACTCTAGCGGTCAAGTCGGACGCAACTTTATGGCGCATCCCGGTGTGCAAGTTTGGGGTCAGTTTCCTGAAGAAGTCAGACCTTATAAAGGCATTCCGGGGGGGCTGATCTCAGAGGACACTCACCGCCCCAAAGACGCAAATTTTGCAGGCGGATATCTGTTGCAAAGTATTGGCGTGATGCCCGTTACCTACGCCTCTCAGGTTGTACGAGGAGCGGGATGGTGGGGCGATCGCCTACATTCTCATATGCTCAACTACAATCACACCGCCGGGATCAACATTTTGGGAGACTGTCTGCCTTATGAACATAACTATTTAGAACTCTCTGACGAACGGGACGATCGCGGCTTGCCAAAACCTCGCATTCATTTCACGAATGGTGAAAACGAACGCCGCATGACTGCCCACGCAGAATCACTGATGTGTCAAATTTGGCAGATAGCAGGCGGTGAAAATCTTTGGACGTTTCAGCGCAACGCTCACACGATCGGAACGTGTCGGATGGGCACCGATCCGACTCAAGCCGTTGTAGATTCTGACGGCAGATCGTTTGATGTGCCCAACCTTTATATTATGGACAACTCCATCTTTCCCAGTGCATTGAGTGTGAACCCGGCTTTGACGCTGATGGCACTCTCGCTGCGGGTTGCCGATCGCTTTCTTCAGCATAATAAGGAATAACTTCAGTGACAGCAGGATTTTTAGAACAGATTCAGAAACGCTACGGCGATGGTCAATATCCCGGTGATGGACAGGGAGGCGCAGCCGGAGCAACAGGACAAGGGGAACCTAGCGCCCGACCCGGAAACTTTATGTTTGCAACCGGAATCGAATGCTCGTATCCCACTATTGATCACGGAAAAACTCGCCGCGATGAATTGGAAGAGTGTCATCACTATCAACACTGGCAAAAAGATTTGCAACTGGTTAAAGATCTAGGTTTAAACGTCTTGCGATATGGATTGCCCTATCATCGCATTCACCTCGACGCAGGACGCTATGACTGGAGCTTTGCCGATGAAGTCATGCAAGAAATGCAGCGACTAGGGATCACGCCCATTCTCGACTTGATGCACTTTGGCGTTCCTGATTGGTTGGGCAATTTTCAAAACCCTGAGCTGCCGATTCACTTTGCAGACTATTGTGCGGCAGTTGCCGATCGCTATCCGTGGGTGCGTTATTACACGCCCGTTAATGAGATTTATGTCACGGCAAAAGCCAGCGCCAAAAATGGAGTGTGGAACGAACAACTCAAGAGCGATCGGGCGTTTGTCACGGCGATGAAGCACATTGTTGCCGCTAGTATTTTGGGCACTCAAAGCCTTGCCCAGCGTCGCCCTGATCTAGTTGTGGTGCAAAGTGAAAGCGCTGAATATACACACGAAGCTTGTTCAGTTCAGTCTCAAGAGGTGAAGTTACTCAACAAATTACGCTTTCTATCGTTAGATTTGCTTTACGCGTTTCCGCCTGACGCAGATGTTTGTATGTATCTGCTCGATAATGGCTTAACTCGCGCTGAATATGATTGGTTTATGGCGGGTGAGCCACCGGGCTATCAAGTCATGGGCAACGATTATTATGGACGCAACGAGAAAATTCTCTTGCCCGATGGCACTCTATGTCAGGGTGAGGATGTCTTGGGCTGGTATCAAATCACCAGAGAGTATTACGATCGCTATCGCAAACCCGTGATGCACACTGAGACGAATGTATTAGACGCTGAAAAAGCCCCGTGCTGGCTGTGGAAACAGTGGGTTAATGTGCTGCGAATGCGACAAGATGGCATTCCTGTATTGGGCTTTAATTGGTATAGCCTGATTGATCAAATCGATTGGGATATCGAACTCGCTGAGAAAAAAGGCACCGTGAATCCTTGTGGTTTATACGACCTAGAGCGAAATCCGCGCCCGGTTGCTCAGGCATATCGCGACTTGCTCAAAGAGTTTGGACAGATTACGATCGTCCCTCACGGTGAAATGTTTGAAGTGACGAGTCAGCCTGCTCGTCTCAAAATAGAGGTTTAAAGAAGTTGCCTGAAAAGGAGCCGCCTGAATGTGAAATATTGGGTAATCGACGGCTCCCTAACCAACTTCCTAGAGTTGAATCGTAACTTTGTTGTGCACCTCCTCCACTTGAACTAGAGAACCATTTCCGATCGCAATGTTGAACTTCACTAAAGAACGCTCAACTTGATATCCCGGCAACACCCGAACAATTTGATATTCAGTCATCAAGTCACTCGTGCCATCCCATTTGAACAATGCTAGTTGGTTTGACGCAATCTCACTCAGTTGTGATACAAACTCTTCAATGCGATCGCTAACATTCACGAGAATGCCAGACGAGAGAAAGATGTAACGCTCTTGCAAATCCAAAGTGACACTGACTCGATAACGTTTTTCGATTGAGCAACGCAACTCAACGGTGAACGAAATCGAGCTAGGAACGATCGTCCTAACTCCCATATTATTCTGTCCGCTAGGTTAGTTCAAAGAGGACAAGAATGCTGATTGATCAGATATTCGATCGGGATGAAAAACATATGCAGGATCTTGATTCCAGCCTTTCAAGATCCCATAGCAAAGCTGACGGTGTACAATCATGAACGCCTCCTGAGTTATTGGTACTAACTAGGGATGGAAGCCCTCGGAGTCTGATTTCGTCGATCAGGCTTCGGGGCACAACTTCATCACTGCGGTGTATTCTACAAGAGTTTTTGGGTTTTTGGAATGCTGAGTTTTTGAGAAGGTGCGCTAACCCAAAGGGTGTCTCGCACAACCTGCGATCGCATCTATAAAGATTTATAGTTCTTCAACAAAATAACGAGTGTAATCCCATAAAATCAGTATCTCTGATGAAAGTTACCTGTTGGGAACACTACATCCATCGCCAGTTCCGTAGAACAACCTCGTTGAAACCGACACGCGAAACATAGTAGGTAAGGTTAACCGCACTGTCAACTAAAGTTAAAAGTAGCTGTAGTTGATCTGGTGCGGTTCAACTCGATCGTTGGGCTGCTTAGATTTTTGGTTGCGATCGCTCTCCAGTTCTACTTGTCGGGATTTAGAGCTAAGATTTGGATCTCGCAATTTTTTCTCAAGGCTTATGGAATCGATTGTCATCGCTCGCATTTTAGAGCTTGAGTCAGAATCAATCAATCATCTCGCTAAGGAAAGTTTGTCCCAGGGCTTTCGGTTCGTTGAAAGACTGATTCAAGATTACCGGAAGGGTTTGAATTGCTTCGATCGGTCTGGTGAAATGCTACTCACGGCATCAGTGCAAGGTGTAGTAGTTGGAATCGGTGGGCTGAATCGAGACCCATATCTCAACGATTCTAAAGTTGGAAGATTGCGACATTTGTATGTTGAGTCAGTTTGGCAAAGGCATGGAGTAGGGCGTTTGCTGGTCACTCAGCTTGTTCGCGAAGCCAATCAACATTACCAACTATTGACACTGCGAACCGATACGCTAGCCGCTGATGAGTTTTATCAGAAACTAGGATTCAAGACTGATCCTAGCTGGGAGCATACGACCCATCATCTACAATTAAGTGAGATAGCGTATTATCCCTTGAGCTTACACTGAGGCTTTTTTATGTTGAGTGTGACAGTTGATGAAATGCAGCGCGATCCTTCAAAGTATCTGCGTCAAGTGGAGGCAGGTGAAACAATTGTAATTGTTCAGGCAGATAAAGCGATCGCTGAACTTAGACCTATCGCCAGCAGCAAACAATTGCGCCCATTTGGTTTGTGTGCAGGCGATTTTACCGTTCCAGATGATTTCGATGCTCCTTTGCCAGAAGATTTGCTCAGTGCATTTGAAGGCAAATGAGGATTCTGCTAGATACGCACATCTTTCTATGGTTCATCAGCGGCGATACCCAGTTATCAACAGATGTTCGGGATGCGATTCGTGATCCAGGCAATGATGTCTATCTGAGTGCGATTTCAGTCTGGGAAGCGATTGTCAAGTACCAGTTGGGCAAGCTTCCTCTGCCGGAGCATCCCGAAACATACTTACCCAAACAGCGAGAGCTTCATCAAATTTCCAGTCTTACTCTTGATGAAAGTAGTGTACTTCAACTGGCTAAACTGCCACCATTACATCGTGATCCATTTGACAGAATGCTCATCTGCCAAGCTTTACAAAATAATCTGACCATTGCGACATTAGATTCAGCAGTTCGTGCCTATCCAGTCAGTGTCATGTAGCAGCGCAGCCCAACAATGCGTTGGTGCGGACGGAATGGTGGTTGTCGTTGAGAGTTCAAGCTTGTGTGCCGCTGCACAACTTCACCGTTAGCATTCCAGTTACAAGACGCGC
The DNA here is from genome assembly GCA_043772715.1 of Phormidesmis sp. Classification (GTDB taxonomy): domain Bacteria; phylum Cyanobacteriota; class Cyanobacteriia; order Leptolyngbyales; family Leptolyngbyaceae; genus Phormidesmis_A. Next base: position 20,116 of record JAYVFW010000538.1, read on the forward strand.
TCTCAGACAGAAAGTGAAGAGAGATTGTGGAGTCCGATTGGCAATCGATTGGGCATAAATAGACAACTGTTCAAACAGTTAATGCTGTCGCAGCCTTAGTATGATGTTAGCCGGATCGTTAGCCTGGTTCTGATAATGAATAGTTTAGATGTTGTAACAAGAGTTCTGAGTCAATCAAAGAGCTTCGCCTTCAGCGTTTTTTGGGTTTTAAGCAGTCATCAAAATTAGCCGCGATCGGTCTAACTTCACAGACCAGGGCAGCGATCGCTGCTTCACAATCAACCAGGTTTCTTTAAAGACTTCTGCTTGCAAATGATAATCTTCTGCATGGGTTGGCGGCGCGTTGAACTTGAGAAATACCGTCATACGATGCGGCGTTTCGCTCGTTTTGACTAGCCAGCAAACAAAGCAATTAGGCTCATAATCAGCGCGGGTTAAAGGGTCAAGAAAGCTGATCTGATGGGCACGAATTCCGATGTAAGCGAGTGATTTAGGAATCGGTTCTGCGATCGTTAATCGAATTCCCCACTCGATCGCGTCTACTTGTGTGGCAGAAACCGCTATCGCGCGGGCAAAGTTTTTACATCCGGTCAGTTGCGCCACAGTATAAGTTTCGGGATGGTCAAAGATTAGGTGTTTGGTTCCCTGAGCGACAACTTGCCCGCGATCGAGTGCCAACAAACTTGGGCACACGCGGTAGGCTTCTTCTAGATTGTGCGTGACCAACAATGTTACCCCTGGATAAGTCGCTAATCGGGTAATCATCTGCTGCTCTATCTGACTTCGCAAAAACGTATCGAGGGCTGAAAACGGTTCATCTAGCAGCAGCGCTTCCGGCTGACTGGCTAACGCTCTGGCTAACGCCACTCGCTGCTGTTGCCCACCTGACAGTTGATGGGGATAGCGATCGCCAAATCCTTGGAGTTGTAGGGCAGCTAATTGCAGGTGAACCTGTTGCCGTGCATTAAGCGATTTTGGTAAGCCAAAGGCGATATTTTGCGCCACAGTCATGTGCGGAAACAGCGCATAGTTTTGCACCACGAACCCCACTCGCCGATCGCGACTCGGCAGGTTAATGCCCCGATTTGAATCGAACAACACTCGCCCGTTGAGGACAATTTGTCCTTGAGTAGGGGTTTCGACTCCGGCAATGCAGCGCAGCAGCATCGTTTTGCCTGCACCTGACCCGCCCAGAACGCCAAGTGAAGCTTGATTTGCGCTGAAGGATACTTTGAGAGCAAAGTCAGAAAGCGGTTTTTGAATCTCGACAAACAACGCTGATGAGGATAGCGATGAGTCAGACGAACGGGAACTGTTAACGGGAGTGAAAACGGCTCGATCTCTCCGCCTCGTTCTCATTTGTTGTCTAGATTGCCAAAGATTGAGGGCAAAAATTCCAGATAGCGAGATGCAGAGAATGACGATCGCCCAAAATGCTGCTTCGCCCGTTGCACCCGCTTCGACCGCAAAATAGATCGCCATCGGAATCGTCTGCGTCTCTCCGGGAATGTTGCCTGCTAACATCAGCGTTGCCCCAAATTCTCCCAGGGCGCGCGCAAACGTTAACATGGTTCCGACAAGAATGCCCGGAAGCGACAACGGTAGAAGAATGCGTCGAAAAATAGTCCATTCTGATGCGCCTAGTGTTCGAGCGACGTGCAAAAAATTAGTATCGATTTGTTCAAATGCGCCCAATGTTGTGCGATACATTAATGGGAATGAAACGACGATCGCAGCGATCACTGCTCCATACCAACTAAAAACAACGCTAACGTTAAACGGAATCAGTAATCTACCAACCACACCATTTTTACCTAATAGCAATAGCAAAATGAACCCAACTACCGTCGGCGGCAGAATCAACGGTGAAATGAGAAGCCCTTCTAGAAAGATCTTGCCTTTGCTTCGATAGTTGAGCATTCCATACGCCACGGCAACGCCTATAAAAAAGGTGATCACCGTTGAGAAGAGAGCCGTCTTGAGCGAGATCCAAAGCGGAGAGAGATCGGAGGGCATTGTTGAACTACTTTACGGGACAATAAACCCATATTTTTTAAATACTGACTTTCCTTCGCCCTCTAAAAATTGCACAAATTCTTTGGCTGCCTGCGGATTTTTGCTACTTTTTAGCACCGCGATCGGATAGACGATCGGGGAATGATCTGTTTCAGAGGCGATCGCCGCAACCGTGACTTGTTTAGAGACGTTTGCATCGGTCAGATAAACGATTCCTGCATCGGCATTGCCGCTTTCGACGGCTGCTAAGACTTGACGCACATTGTTTGCATAAACAAATTTAGGCTTTACTGCGTCATAAATCTTCAGTTTTTGCAAAACCTGTTCGGCATATTGTCCTGCTGGAACGCTGCGCGGCTCTGCGATCGCGACTCGCTGAATCTCGGCATTGGTCAGACTGGCGAAACTCGTCGCCTTCTGCGATCCCTTCGGCACAATCAAAACCAAACGGTTTCTTACTAAGTCGTGGCGGGTGTCAGCCAGCAATTCTCCCGCCTTCTCTAGAGTATCCATTTGTTGCTTGGCTGCTGAAATAAAGACATCAGCAGGGGCACCATTTTGAATCTGCTGCATCAGTGCGCCTGATGCACCTAGATTATAAGTCAGGCTGGCTGTGGCGGTTTGCTGATAGGAGCGCTTGATTTCCTCTAACGCATCTTTGAGACTGGCGGCGGCTGAAATGATTAGACTCGTTTGAGATTGGGTAACACTAGAATTAAATCCTTTGGATTGGCAACCTGTCGCGATCGAGAATGCCGCTAAGATTGCAATGAGAAAAACCCAAAAACGTCTTTGAATCATCTTTTAAGAAACTCATTTCCGTCTACAGTTCTGGTTCAGATGACGGTTTTACCTGACCAGAGCGTATCATTCTTTTATGGTAAGCGAATCGGTAAACGAATCTCAAACAGAGTTCCCTGATGTAGTTCTGTCACGGCGCGAAGCTTGCCACCATGCTGATCTTCCACAATCTGACGAGCGATCGACAATCCTAGCCCTGTTCCTTTACCCACGGGTTTTGTGGTAAACAAAGGGTCAAACAATCGCGACTGAATCGATGCTGGAATGCCATTGCCATTGTCGCTAATTTGAATGATGACAGTGTTGTCTACAATCAGGGTTTGAATCTGAATTTGAGGAGTCGAAGGAGCGGCATCCTCGATCGCATCGATCGCGTTTGCCAAAATATTCATGAATACCTGATTGAGCGGACCGGGATAGCACTCAACTTCAGGAAGATCTCCGTAGGTTTTGAGAATTTTAATCGCAGGATGACCTCCTACAGCTTTGAGTCGATGTCCCAAAATGATTAGAGTGCTGTCGAGTCCGTCGTGCAGATTGACTGCAATTTTGCTGGTGGAATCGGAACGAGAAAAGTGCCGCAGCGAGACAGAGATATCTTGAATGCGATCGCTACTCAACCTGATCGAATCGAGCAGCTTTGGCAAATCTTCTAGGGCAAACTCAATATCGAGATCCGTAAATGCTTCCTGAATCGCTAAGTTGAAATTCGTGCACTGCTGGCGACAAAGCTGAATGATTGTTGCAAGGTCTTCGATGTATCGTTTTGCAGGTATAATATTGTTGGCAATGCAGTTGATCGGGTTGTTCAATTCGTGGGCAATTCCTGCCACCAGTTGCCCTAGCATTGAGAGTTTTTCTTGCTGCACCAGTTGCACTTGAGCGTTTTGCAAAGCAGCCGTGCGATCGAGGACTCGTTGTTCTAGCTGAACGGTTAACTGACGCAGTTGCAGATGAACATTGACTCTTGCCAGCACTTCTTCTCGCTCAAACGGCTTGGTAATGTAATCAACCGCGCCCAAAGATAACCCCTTCACTTTGTTTGCGGTGTCGGTAAGCGCTGTCATAAAAATAACCGGAATGTCTTGAGTGGTTGCATTTGACTTTAGCTGCAAACAGGCTTCAAATCCATTCATTCCTGGCATTTCGATGTCTAATAAAATGAGTTCGGGGAGTTGATTGTTGACTTTTTCTAAAGCACTTGCTCCGTCGATCGCCACTCGTGCTTCAAGCCCAACACTTTCTAACGTTTGAGAGAGAACCGATAAATTTGTTGGATTATCATCGACAATCAGAATAAACCCTGGATTTTGAGTCTTCATGTTAAGAGTTCGATTGAATGAATTGTTGAATAAATGCTTCCAATTTCTTCACCTGGAAGTCTTTTGCAAGCTGAGTCAGCATTTGAGCAAAAGGAACCAACTGAGGATCTTGCTGTAGCTCACCTGCCTCTTGAATAACGGTTTTAAGATTGCCTTGCTGAATGAGTGCTTGCAATCGCGCCAGAGTTTCTGACGGGGGTGGAATGATTGCAATTTCGGTTTCTTTTGACGTGATTTCACAACTCTTTTTCTGTTCGTAAATCCATTCCAAATTTAGGTGAGTTTGCAATAGCTCTAGTAGTTGATCAACTTGTACTGGTTTTGCGAGAAATGCGTTGCCGCCTGCTTGTAGGCTTCTGTATTGATCGGCTTCAGAGACGCTTGCAGAAGAGACTAACACCGTCAAGTTTTGGAGTTGAGGCGACTGGCGTAGACGAATCAGCATTTCCAGACCACCCATCACAGGCATTGCCAGATCGGTGATTACCAAATCGGGTTGCAGAGTTGCTTTTTCTAACCCGGTCTGCCCGTTATCAGCTTCGAGAATGTCGGATCCGATCGGTTGCAGCAAGTGTGCCAGCACTGCGCGATTTTCCCAGCGATCGTCGATCACTAAAATGGTTCGTTTTGCACCTTGATAGCCGACGATCATTCCATGCTGACTCTTTCGAGAAGTTTCTGCCCAATTTCCCGCTGCGGATATTTCCACCTCAAAGCCAAATATGCTGCCCTGCTCAGGGTGACTTTCAACTTCAATTTGACTGTTCATCAGCGCAATGATTCTCTGACTAATCGCCAACCCTAAACCTGTTCCTTCTGATTGCTTTTTAGCATCTCCAACTTGTTCAAAAGGAAGAAAGATCTTGTTAAGCTGCTGTGTTGTCATTCCAACGCCTGTATCTTTTATTTCAAATCGAGTTAATATCTTTTCATTGGCTTCTAATTGCTTGATCTGAAAGATAACACTGCCTTTGTCAGTGAACTTGATTGCGTTGCCTAATAGATTAATTAAAACTTGTCGTAAGCGTTTTTCATCGGCGCAAATTCCAGTTGGCAGATTTGCGTCAGGCTGGTAATCAAATATAATTCCTTTCTGATCTGCTTTAATTCGGCAGATTTCAGCTACGCTTTCTAAAAATGATGGAAAGTGAAACTCAGTTGGATAAAGTTCCATCTTGCGCGCTTCAATTTTGGACAGGTCGAGCACATCATTAATCAGGGTTAACAAATGAGAACTGCACTGATGAATGATTTCGACCCCTTTGCGTCCGCTTTCGGTGAGCGGCTCCGATCTCTGCAAAATTTGGGCATAGCCAAGAATTCCGTTGGGCGG
>JAYVFW010000539.1:0-2754 GCA_043772715.1 Phormidesmis sp.
AACTTTTGCTTTTGGCAGTAGGGTTAGGGAATCTAGGGGCTGAATGGGATTCGTGGTTAGCAATTTCGCTAGCAATCACAGATTTTTTTGCACTCTACGGGGTGTCAATTTTGGTAGGAATTGGGATGTTTCTGGGTGTACTTTTTTGGTTATTGCTCAGAAATAATCAAAACAATCAGGCGATCGGTTTGGATAACGAAAACTACAACTACAACGGGGATGATGATTATGAATAGTTTTGAACCTTCGACACCGATTTTATCCGAGAAAGAGTTGGAATCTGTCTATGATTCGATCGAACAGGAAGCGCGACAGAATTATCAGCCTCAGAACCTAGTGCCGACTTTGGCAAATATCAGCCCGCGTGTGCTGATGATTGCGCTCGCTGTGATTGGAACGATCGGCGCTCTAGTCGGATCGGCTGATCTCAAAATAGATACAGTTGTGACATATAGCACACCATTAGGTGAACGTTCACAGCCTCACTGGTTAGTGCCGAAAGGAGCCAAACTGATAAAAACCGAGCAAGGGCTGGGGGCGGTCAAAGGTTTGGGGTGGATACTAGGAGGGTGCGGGGGAGCCGCTCTCTGGCACGTCGCAGGCAATGACGAAAAATGGCAAAGGTTCTGCGGTACGTTACAAACTCAATGGGTGGCTGATCATATCAGACGGCATAAAGTGATGACCGAGATGGAGAGTATGGCAGCGATCCAGATGAATAAACAGCGTTTAGACCGACTGGTAAATGTCGATCTAGCTGAACAAACCTGGCAATTCCATCAGAGCATAGGGTACGATCCCCTAGTCGCTCAATCCTTACAGAACGTCTCTCAGAATGCTTTACCCTATGGCGAACCTGGCACTTTAGACGATATTACCGACCCTAGCGATAAAGTCCGATCATCTACTGATAAAACGTCTTTAAACCCAATGAAGAAAGACAAGTTAGCTCTCAAAATGCCACCGTTAACCGATTATCCTGTTTGCTTAGTTTTCGGCGCACCGGGCGGGGGAAAGTCTAACTTTACTGAGAAAGTGGTCAAGAAGAAACTGTCGGCGGGACACAGGGTGGTAGTCTTAGATCCTCACTACAAGTTAGGATCGTGGGAGGGCTGCGAGGTCTATGGGAAGGCTTTCGACTATGAAGAGATTGACGCAAAATTGGTCGAATTCTGTGAGGAAGTAAAAGATCGTTATCGCCGTTTGGCAACAGAAGTTGATCCGGTTTTCGAGCCGTTCTCCATCATCGCAGAGGAGATCACAATGTGGGGGAAACGTTGTAAAAACGCGGGGGCTTTCGTCTGGCAGATCGTCTCTGACATCAGAAAAGTTAATTGTTTCGCAACCCTTGTCGGGCATACCAACACACTCGCAGGGTTAGGCGGTAAAGACTCAGCAGGCGCTGCAAAGTTGATCTCTGAGGCTGTGCTAGAAGTCGAAATTATTGCCAAGCAAGATCCTGAGTCAGGGCGGGCGGTTCCCGCTTTCCAATCATTCGTCAAGCTTCCCGGTATGAAAAGAAAAGACGCTTTTAGTGTTCTGATTGAACCCGACACCGACACTAGCCAGATCAGCGAAGGGGACGCATCACTTAGCGTTTTAGTAGCCGACTTGCCAGAGGAACTTTTAGAGGATGTTTGGCAAGATTTTGAGGCAAAACCAAAATCTGAACCTCCAGAAACCTTACCAGAACGGGGTGAGGGGCGTGTAATTGTAACACCAACTATCAGCAGCCTCGTCAACCTAGACGATTTAGACGATCCGAACAGGCTTTTTACTAACCATAGATTAGACCGAAAGGCTGCAACCAAATACATTACAATGCTTACCGAGGTAATGAAACACAACCAGTCAGAGGTCATCTTGATGCTTTGGGATGTTAAACCAGGAAAAAGCAAAGCGTATGAGACGGCTCTAGCCGAATTTAAGGAATTGACGACACTATCGGCTGTTTCGTGAGTTGATCGCGAAAAATGCCATTTTTCGCAGTTTTTTCACAAAGTAAAACAGACGAAACAGACGAAACAAAAACGAAAGTCTAGTGAAATCAAGGGTTTCAGACTCTTTCATCCAAACTCAGCCATTTCGCAAGCAACCTCAACTCTTTCAAAAGTCGAAAGACCTGAAAGTCTCTAAATTCGTTCTCTTCTTTCAAAAGTCGAAATAGTTGAGGTCGGTCATTTCAAGGCTGAGGTCGGAGGAAGAAACGGCTAAAAAACCTCTAACCGTGAGCTTAGCTTTTAAGGAAACGAACAAAAAATCAATTAATAAAAAACCTCGGAAATTCCGAGGTTTTTTCGTGAGAAGAATTGAGGTTAAAGCGGATTGTCTTGGATGTAAGCGCCTTTGTGTTTCAGGCATTTCTGAATCTCTAGAGCAAGATAGCCAGCATGATCACCTCGGATCGTTGGGTTGTCTCTACAGATATCTCGAATTAATTGAATAGCCGATCGGCTGAAATATTCTTTAGCCGCGACACCCTGTGGATATTCTTGCGAAACGTAGCACTCAAATTTTTCAGTGTTCCAACCTACCAAGAAATTCCCAACGTTATCAGAATAGCTCTGTTTCTTGTGTCTCTGGCTTGACAGTTGATCGGCGGCATAAAAACTGTGTTCGTAGATGTGAGCGCTCAATGAGTTGGTGCATAAAGCACCAAGTGTTAAAGCGTCAAGTCCTCCCAAAATCAGAGAGTCTAGAACGGTTTTTTGTAGATGCCTTAACCCCATAGCATTTGACACCCATGCTGAATAC
>JAYVFW010000540.1:0-7777 GCA_043772715.1 Phormidesmis sp.
AGGTGATATAATTGCCAGACTGAAACCAGTCGTGAAGATGCCGACACTCCATCGGTAAAGCCAAGCTTTTTTGAGGGGTAAGAAAAAGCGGTTGGTCAGAGCAGCCATCAACAGTCCATTCAAAAAGCCTAACCCTAAACCCATCGCTCCTCCAAAGACTGCTGTCAAAACGAGGCTCATCAGCAGCGGAGAATAGCTTGTATAATATTTTTCTGAAGCGATTAGAGTCGAAACTGTGTATGAAGAGGCTCCGGCGATCGCTCCCACACTGCTAGTCCGCCAGACGGCATTCCAAAAGATCTGGTCTTTAGTAACTTGAGGGACGATTCTGGGTTTTTCTTCAGTTGTTGAAAGCGATCGCGATCGTCCTTCTTGCAAAACTTGCAGCGCTTCTTGAGCAGATTGTAAGCGGCGATCGAGGGCAGGTTCGGTCAGCCATTCCAGCCAGTCTGTAACCGACTCGTTAAGCGCTGCACTTGATTTGAATTGAATCTGTAAATTTGCCTGCGGTAAGTCGGCGGGATGTCTGCCAGTCGCTAGACAAATTAAAGTTGCGCCCAAACTGTAGAGATCAGAAGCGGGAGTTGCCCGTCCGCCAAATTGTTCAGGAGGCATATAGCCATAGGTGCCGACCACTGTGATAGTGCCGCCTTCGTGAGCGACCAGCGTCTGAACTGAGCCAAAATCGACGAGGTAAACCTGTCCGACCGTGTTGCCGGAGCGATTACCTAATAAAATGTTGCTGGGCTTGATGTCGCGGTGAATGACAGGCGGCTGCTGGCTGTGCAGATAAATCAGAATTTCTAGCAGCGATCGTCCTAACTGCTGCACGTCTGCCTCGCTAAACGATCGACCTGCTTTAAGGTGCTGTTCTAAAGATTTCGCATCAATATAGCTTTGCACCAGAGCCACCCCTTTGTAAGTTGGAGATTTTAGCTCAAAGTAGTCGAGATAGCGAGGAATGGCGGGATGATCCAACGACTTTAAAGTCTCCGCTTCCCGTTCAAACAGTTTTAGATCATCCCATTCAAACTCGTGATTAAACGTCAGCAGCTTGACGACGACGAGTTCTTGAGTTTGCAAATCTCGTGCTAATAGGGTTTGTCGTCCGGCTTTTTTGCCAAGTGATTGCTCAACTTGATAGCGATCGTGCAGCAACTCCATAAAACAAACCTGGGGGTAGATGGGTCTAAATGTCTGCGGTTAGGAGTGACCACCACATAATGTGGTAAATCAACGTTATGGGTTTGGTGCCCACCTTCTTCAAACTACACGCCTAATTTTATGAAACCGACTTTTTTTTGGCGAATGCCTTTATTGATGCTGTTTATGCTGCCTTCTGCCTGTAACCAGTCCAGCACAACCAGCCCATCATCTTCAACTACTGGAGCGGCATCGGGGGCAATTCCGATTGGAATTGCCGTCGCTCAAACCAGTAATGTCGCGCTGTTGGGGCAAGAGCAAGTCGCTGGCGCAAAAATTGCCGAGAAATATTTCAACGATCAAGGCGGCGTGAATGGAACGCCGATTCGCTTAGTGTTTCAGGACACGGCTGGAGATGAAGCGGGGGCGATTAATGCGTTTCAAACCTTGATCACTAGAGATAAAGTGGTGGGAATTGTGGGACCGACGCTCTCGCAGCAGGCTTTTGGGGCAGACCCAATCGCCGATCGCTCTAAAGTTCCGGTGCTGGCTCCCTCGAATACGGCAAAGGGCATTCCGCAAATTGGTGATTTTATTGCGCGGGTGTCGGCTCCGGTAGCGGTGGTTGCACCCAACTCAGTCAAAGCGGCGTTAAAGATCAATCCTCAAATCAAACGAGTGGCAGTGTTGTTTGCTCAGAATGATGCGTTTAGTAAGTCTGAAACAGAAACATTTCAGCAAACCGTGAAAGACCAAAAATTAGAATTGGTGACGGTGCAAAAATTTCAAACCACCGATACTGATTTTCAGACACAAGCCACCTCGACAATTAATCTCAAGCCCGATTTGGTGATCGTTTCAGGATTGGCGGCAGATGGCGGAAATCTAGTGCGACAGTTGCGGGAGTTGGGTTATAAAGGCTTGATTATTGGTGGCAATGGCTTAAATACGTCTAACGTCTTCTCAGTTTGCAAAGCGCTCTGTGATGGGGTTTTGATCGCTCAGGCTTACAGCCCCGAACATCCAGGTGACATGAACAAAGCGTTTCGCAATGCCTATTTGTCCCAATTTAAAAAGGAGCCACCGCAATTTAGCGCTCAGGCTTTTACCGCAGTGCAGGTCTATGTAGAAGCGCTGAAAGCGCTGGATAAGCAGACGAAAGTGGCTCAAAAATCGCTACCAGAATTGCGGACTGCTTTGAATCAAACGCTGCTTAAGGGACAATATGAAGCTCCGATCGGGTTAATCTCGTTCACACCGGAAGGCGAAATTGTTCAAAAAGAGTTTTATGTGGCTCAAATCAAAATGGATGAGAGTGGTAACAATGGTAAGTTTACGTTTTTGAAATAGGGAAAACCGATGCGGCTCCGCTCCTTTCTGATCGGCGTTTGGGCATTTTTGACACTGCTGTGGGCAGCACCTGTTTACGCGAATGCACCCGCTCCTCCTGCTTATGCCTGGTTTAAATTTGAGGGTGCTGAATCTGCATTTCAGGGTGTCCAGTTAGCTGAGTGTCGATCGCAGCAATGCACTCAACCGATTTTGCTGATGCAGAGTGGCACTTGCACCGAGGCGGGTTGTTTAAAGTCGTCTCCGATTCTCGGCGCTCCTCATCGGTTTGACTGTGCGGGTAATACTTGTTTGTTTGTCGAGCCATCATTCACTCAGCGATCGACCGGACCCTATTACAAACTGCTGGCTCAGTTTAGCGATCGTGTTCGGATTAGCAGAGGTGTTACGTTAAATATTAAAAGCCCTTTGGCAGGCTATTCGGCTCGATATCTGCGGGTGATTGTGGGAGATGTTGATCTGGTGATCGTGCCAGACACCGCTCCGATGAAACCTAGCCGATGGGAAATATTTGGTAAAGCTTTGGCGCTGACGCAGATCTCAGAATTGGTGGTTGCAGCCCTGTGGTTGAGGTGGCTGAAATTTGAAAAGCAGCCATTGAGTCAGGCATTGGTGGCGATCGCGTTTGTCAATTTACTGACGTTTCCGGTGGTGTGGTTTTTCTTTCCGTCGTTGCAGCCGTTTCAATACATTACATCGCGGGTATTTGGGATGATGATTCTGGGAATCGCGAGTTTGTTTGGCGTGGTGTTAGCGACTCGCTCGATCGTCACGCTCAAAACACTGCGGAACGTGTTTATCGGTTGGCTAGTTTCATTGCCGATAGTGCTGGTAACTGGGTTCTTTTTAGCGATCGTTTTTGGTTATGGAGAGACACTTCCGCCTGTGAATGGAGTTTCATCCCTGATTACGCTTCCTGCTTCTGAAGTGTTTGCGGTTATTTTCGAGGGTTGGCTGATTTATCGCTTAAATAAACCGTTAATATCTCTACAGCAAGCGGGTCTATTAAGCCTGACTATGAACGTTGTCAGTCTAATTCTAGGATTATGGTTACTTCCGGCAACTCAACCATTTTAATTATTTATCGAGCAATCACTTTTTATGAATCTCACTATATTTCTGCAAAGCTTTCTTAACGGTTTGTCGATCGGTAGCATTTATGCAATTTTTGCATTGGGATATACGCTAGTATTTTCAATTCTTGGAATCATCAATTTTGCTCACGGAGCAATTTTCACACTCGGCGCTTATTTTACTTATGCATTAATGGGCAATGCCTTTGGATTTAATGGATTACTGGCTAATTTAGCATTGCCGATTCGGTTGCCGTTTGCGTTAGCGCTAATTTTTGGCAGCGCGATCGCAGGTTTAGTCGGAGTTTTCATCGAACGAGTGGCGTTTCGTCCGCTGCGTCGCAGAAAAGCTGATTCTCTGCTGACGGTGGTGTCTAGTCTGGGCGTTGCGGTTGTGATTGTGAATTTAATTCAATATTTGGTCGGTGCGGAAATTTATACCTTTCCTCCCAATACTTACGGCAATTTACCGCCCGCCATTAATTTTGGTAGTGAAGCTAATCCGATTCCGATTCGCAGTGTGCAGGTGGTGATTTTTGTGGTGTCGGGCATGATTCTCAGCCTTCTGACTTATTTGATTAACGCCACAAAATACGGCAAGGCAATGCGGGCAGTGGCAGAAGACCCGACTACGGCGAGTTTGTTGGGCATTGACCCCGATCGCTTCATTGTCCTAACGTTTTTTGTCAGTGGTTTCTTAGGTGGATTAGCCGGGACGCTCGTTGGCTCTAGTGTCAGCATCGCTGGACCTTATTTTGGCATCGGGTTTGGGCTGAAAGGACTAGCCGTGATCGTGTTGGGTGGATTGGGAAGCATTCCGGGGGCGGTGGTGGGAGGGCTGACGATCGGACTCGTTGAAGCCTTCGTTCCCGGTGATTATTCGGCTTATAAAGATGCCGTTGCGTTTGGCATTTTGTTCATCATGCTGATGGTGCGACCGCAGGGATTATTAGGTCGATCATTAATTCAAAAGGTCTAAGGATCGTGGATTAAATAATATCGCTTATTTGCAATAGCACTGGGCACGGCAGTGCCATGCCCTTACACGGATTCTTGCTTTATTTAATTCACAATCCTAAGGATGTTATGAGTGATTTTATTTCAACTTACGGCTTTCTATTCGTTTCGATGCTCTTGGGCGCAATGTTGGGATTATCGCTCTATTTGCCTCTGATGGCGGGGCAATTATCGCTAGCGAGTCCTGGGTTTTATGCGTTAGGCGGTTATATTGCGGCAATTCTATCGACAAAAGTGTTTCCAGTCACAGAGGCTTTTCCGATTCCTCTACTGTTATTGGAGATGTTAATTGCGGGAATCGTTTGTGGTTTATTAGGCGTTGTGGTTGGCGTTCCTGCTTTGCGACTGCGAGGAATTTATTTAGCGATCGCCACGATCGCCTTTGTCGAAATCCTTCGTGTTCTCGCACTCAATCTCGATATCACAGGTGGGGCGGTCGGCATTTTTGGGATTCCGCAACCGTTTCAGACTCCGATTGAATATTTGTGGGTGGTTTTGCCGCTGCTGCTGGTCAGTATGGCGTTTATCTATCGATTAGAAAAGATTCGCGTCGGTCGCGCTTTGATTGCGATTCGAGAAGATGAACTTGCCGCCGATGCGATGGGCATTAATCCGACTTACTACAAAGTGCTTGCTTTTACGATCGGCGCAATTTTGGCAGGCGTAGTGGGTGCCATCAGTGCTCACTTTCTAAACACCTGGAACGCCCGTCAAGGCACCTTTGATGCCAGCATTATTTATCTCACATTCGTTCTGATTGGTGGCTCAAGAACGTTTTTAGGACCTGTTTTGGGTGGCATGGTGTTTACGGCACTGCCAGAAGTTTTAAGAGCGATCGCCGATACTCCAGGTTTACCCGTTTGGGTCGCACAATTTTTGCGCGATGGTCGCCTGATCATTTTTGGGCTGCTGATTGTCGTTGGAACCATCTTTTTTCCCCAAGGGTTAGTGACTCCTCAATTGTTTAAACGGCGTGCCCGATCGTATGATTAAACTAATTGATGAATAAAATTCTCGACGTAACTACCCTAAGATCTCGCCCCCTAACCCCCAATTTTGGGGGAACCGGAGTTCAAAGTCCCCCAGAATTGGGGGATTCAGGGGGCGTTCCCGGATTCGTGCAGGAGGTCTATTTAATTGGGTCTATCCATTTAGAAAGCCATGCCCACTGACATCGCCAGTAACCGACACTATTTAATTCACGATTATTATGGTTTCTTCTAGTCAATCTTCGATCGGAGTCGCGATCGTCGGCACAGGCTTCGGTCAAAAAGTTCACATTCCAGGGTTTCAACAACATCCGCGCACTCAGATTGTGGCAGTCTATCATCGCGATTTAGAGAGAGCACGGGCAATTGCTCAAGCTCACAATATTCCTCACGCCTGTCAAACGTTAGAAGAGATTGTCTCGCTGCCAGACGTTCAAGCGGTTAGTGTTTCAACGCCGCCGTTTTTGCATTATCAGATGGCAAAGACCGTCCTCGCAGCCGGAAAACATTTGCTATTAGAAAAACCGACCGCGTTATCAGTGTCAGAAGCGCGGCACTTGCAAGAATTAGCGGCGCAGAGAAACGCGATCGCGACGATGAATTTTGAGTTTCGCTTTATCCCAGCGTGGCAGCGATTGGCAGAATTAATTTCGGAAGGCTATGTCGGACAAAAACGCTTAATCAAAGTTGACTGGCTCGTGTCGAGTCGCGCCGATGCTTCACGTCCCTGGAATTGGTATGCCCAAAAAGATCAAGGCGGCGGTGCGCTGGGCGCGATCGGATCTCACGCTTTCGACTATATCGCCTGGTTGTTCGGCTCGACAAAACGCTTGTGTGCGCGTCTGCAAGTTTCGATTCCAGAGCGACCCGATCCCAATTCTGGACAGTTGAAGCTCGTGGATGCTGACGACACTTGTCTGATCATGCTCGAATTAGCTGACGGAACGCCGTGCCAGATTTGCTTGAGTGCTGCCACTTATCAGGGTCGCGGGCACTGGGTCGAAGTGTATGGCGATCGTGGCACCCTGATTCTCGGCAGCGAAAATCAAAAAGACTATGTGCATGGCTTCAAGCTGTCGGGCAGTCAAAATGGGCAGCCGTTAGCGGAGTTAGAGATTCCTAACCGTCTTGCGTTTCCTCAAGTTTATGCGGATGGGAGAATTGCGCCCTTCATTCGAGTGGTCGATCAGTTTGTATCAGGCATCGATCGTCGTGAATCTCTGCCGCCATCGCTCAAAGAAGGCGTATATTCACAACTCTTGATGGATTTAGCTCACGAATCGAATGAGACAGGAACCTGGGTAAATGTGCTCGATCGGAGCTGACCATCTATTCTGCATCAAAACTTAGTACAAAATAACCTTTTTCTGCATAAACTTGATACATTGGTACTAAGCCTGTGCGATCAAAAGCGCAAGGCGAAGGTCAAATCTGAGATTTGTGCCTTCACACCTTTCTGACTCTATATGTAGAGTTATTGGTCAAAAAAATATTAGATCTAGCGTCTACGATCGGTTACTCTAGTCTCACTCCGTTGTGTGGTTTGAGCAGTTATGTCTTTTGTTGGTCTACATATTCATAGCGACTACAGCTTGCTAGATGGTGCCAGTCAGTTACCCAAACTGGTCGATCGAGCAATGGAACTGGGAATGCCCGCGATCGCCCTCACCGATCACGGCGTAATGTATGGCGCGATCGAGCTAATCAAGGTCTGCAAAGGCAAGCTCACGCCGATCATCGGCAATGAAATGTATGTGATCAACGGCGACATCACCAAGCAAGAACGCCGCCCTCGTTACCATCAGGTCGTTCTGGCAAAAAACACTCAAGGCTATAAAAACTTAGTCAAGATCACCACGATTTCCCATCTCAAAGGAGTTCAGGGAAAAGGGATTTTCTCGCGCCCTTGCATCAGCAAAGATTTATTAGAGCAATATCATGAAGGCTTGATCGTCACAAGCGCCTGTCTCGGTGGTGAAGTGCCGCAAGCGATTTTGCAAGGCAAGCCCGAAATTGCCCGTCGCGTCGCTCAGTGGTATCAAGATTTATTCGGCGATGATTATTATCTAGAGATTCAAGATCACGGCTCACCCGAAGATCGGATCGTCAACGTTGAGGTTGTCAAAATCGCCCGTGAGCTAGACATTAAAATCATTGCCACCAACGATTCTCACTATATTTCTTGCTATGACGTAGAGGCGCACG
>JAYVFW010000541.1:0-2752 GCA_043772715.1 Phormidesmis sp.
AGGGGTTAATTAGAGGGTCTTCCTATCTTATAGTTAATTTCACCCTCCTACTTAGCATTGTCTAAAGATCAAGGTGAACATTTTTACCTCTGCGATGGGTTGACCTATCTTGTGCAATAGGCTACTGGGGTGATAATATTCTCCCGGTTATCCGCAAGTCTCACCCGATCGCAATCGGGCAGAACGCTCTTTTTTCAAATTAGGCAAGGTTCGCCAGAGAGAGTTCGCAATGAAGATCCTTTTTATAGAAGACGATCAACCAACCAGCGAGTTGATTTCAGCAACGCTCTCTGCTCATCGTTATGCCGTAGATACGATCGCAGATGGCTCGGTTGGGCTAGAGTTGGCAACTCAATGGAGTTACGACCTGATTCTCTTAGATGTTTTGATTCCAACGCTGAACGGCATTGAGGTTTGCCATCGCCTCCGCGCTCAGGGCTGTCAAACTCCAATTCTGATGCTCACCACAAAAGACTCAGACGACGATGTGATTGCCGGACTCGATGCAGGTGCCGATGACTATGTAGCCAAGTCTTGCGCCCCTTCTCAGCTACTAGCGCGAGTGCGGGCACTTTTGCGGCGTGGGGGAAATGCCGCATCGGCTCCCGTGTTGACTTGGGAGCGACTTTGCCTTGATCCCGCGTTGGCTCAGGTTACTTATAATCAAGAACCGATCGCTCTGCGCCCTAAAGAATATAGCCTGCTAGAGCTATTTCTTCGCTCTCCGCAACGCATTCTCAGCCGCAGTAATATTATTGACCATCTGTGGTCGATGGAGGAATCTCCGGTTGAAGGTTCCGTCACCAATTTGATCAAAGATTTGCGACAACGGTTAAAGTCGGCAGGTATGGCGATCGACATGATTGAAACCGTGTATGGGTTGGGATATCGGTTAAAAGCAGCACCGACCGAGGATGCGAGGACCCTGAAGCGTCAAGATAAAGGGATCGCAAGAGATCAGGCAGAAATTGCCTTGCCCTCGGTTTTTGCACCCCAGTGGGGCAGTGATGATGAGGTTCGACAGCAGCGGGGAATAGCGGAAATTCAGCGCATTACAGAGCGGTTTCGAGTCTCGCTAGAGCAACGAATCGCTTTATTAGAAGCGGCGGAGCGATCGCTGCAAGCAGGCAATTTTAGCTTAAAGCAACGCCAAGCCGCGCAAACAGGAGCACACAAACTAGCAGGCGGGTTAGGAACGTTTGGCTATGGCAAAGCTTCGGAGGTTGCACAAGCCATTGAAGGTTTGCTAGAAACTGAGTTGAGTCAAACGCGATTAGCAAATCAGGTGTCTCAATTGCTAAAGGCGTTGAAGCAAGAGCTAGGTGACCTGCTAACCACCGCCTCGATCGCATAGAAGCAAATTCTGTCATACGTCAGAGCGCTCGATCGATTCTTTTGATCTAAGTTGTTTATCCTCTCAGCGTTAAGGAGCGTGGATTTATTAAGGTGCCACTTCTCGTCATCCCTAAAGAGCTACGGTGTACACACAAGTCTTTGTCGCTGCGCTTTAGTCGGCTTCAGCTCCCTAAATCCCCCATTCTGGGGGACTTTGAGCCAAGACTCGCGTTTCAAAGTCCCCCAGAATGGGGGATTTAGGGGGCAAAAGTCTCGGCGATGACAAATCAGAAGACTTTTACAGGTTATTTAATCCACGATCCTAAGCAGCCTTCATGCCGATCGCCCTGCCCCAAACCCTCCGCCGCCTGCTAGCAAACGTCCCTCTACATGAGGTGTTGGTTGTTCCCTTTGTGTTGCAAACGGTGGCAGCGGTGGCACTAGTGGGCTACTTATGTTATCAGAGCGGGCAAGAGTCTGTGGCTGATCTGGGGCAGCGATTAGTCATAGAGACAAACGAGCGGGTGACGCAAGAACTCAAGACCTATCTGCAAACGCCCCTATTAATTAATCGCTTGAATGTCGATGCTGTCAATCAGGGGCAGATTGATCCTCAGAATTCTCCAGCCCTAGAAGCTGTTTTGTTTAATCGGTTGCAGCAATTTGATCAGGTATCATCGGTCTTATTTGCTAATCCTCAAGGCACGTTTAGAGTCGTTGAACGATTGCCAAAGTTATATCTGGTCGTTGCCGATCCCCCTCGTCTAGACAAAATGCTCGTTTATCGGCTAGACAGCCAGGGCAAACGGGGGCAACTTGTCTACACTGGCAATGGTCTGAATATTCACGATCGCCCCTAGTATCAACGAGCCGTCAAAACGGGTCAGCCTGGATGGGTTCCGATTTCTCAGTATGGTTCCTTTGAAGCGCTCACCTTAAACACCTCCCAACCTGTTTACGATCCGATCACGAAGCGACTGTTAGGAGTTTTTGCAGTCCATATTCGGCTAGATTATTTGAGTGAGTTTCTCCAGCGCTCGGATATCAGCCGCTTTGGTCGAGTCATGATCACCGATCGGAGCGGGGCCCTGGTCGCTACGTCTCTACCAGAGAAACTTTATAAAGTTGGGGTTGGAACAGGGTTTAATAAACAAATCAAGCCACTAAACCTTGATCAAAGTCAGGATGATTTGACGCGATCGCTGGGTGAATATTTGCGCGATCGCCCAGACACATTGAGATCTCTAGATAAACCCCAATACCTGGAATTTAGTTATAAAGGTGAACTGCAAAGCGTAAAAATCACGCCCTTTCAAGATCAATATGGGCTGAATTTGCAGGTTGTCACCGTGATTCCTAAGTCCCATTTCATGAAAGGGATTCAGGACAATACATACCTAACGGTTTTGCTTTCTCT
>JAYVFW010000542.1:0-7762 GCA_043772715.1 Phormidesmis sp.
CGCCCGCGTACCACATTTTTGTGATTGTCTATACAAACCTGACCTATAGATAAACTAATGTTTGCGGTTTTTTAGAAAAGATAATATTATTGAGATATAAAGATTTATACCTTGACTTAGGTTGCATTTACCAATAGGTCAGACGGCTCCTGATGAGGTCTGCGATAGATGGCAGGGGTGAATCCGCTATCTTTCTATTCTCTCGTAAGGAGTTTTATGCCACACAGCCATTCTCATCGTTCGTCTCATTCCCACGCTAAAACGAGCACCGCTTCAGAGCTTCGCAAAGCAAATCGACCAGATTCTAAAGCCGAACCGCACCCCTCGCATCAATGGGGAGAATCAAACCGCAGTCGCCCTGCAAATACTAAAATCAGTTTGACGAAGCTAATCGAGCAAGATGCACCGCTTCAAACCAACAGTCAACTGGTGTTGATGTATGGTCCTTTTCAAACTGAGATGCTGCCTGAAGCCGGACAAGGCGTTGCTTCCTGGATTAAAGACTGTCTTCGCAAACATGGATTGCCTAGTTTAGTCAGATTTGATTATCGTCGTCGCGCTCAAATCTTTCGTCGAGACGAGTTTCAACCCTGGTTAGAGCCACTGCTCGAACGGCAAAGCTACCCCAGCTACTAAATAGCAATTTCATTTGCAGACTGCACCTTTTGGCACTCTTTGCACTATCCTCATCCGATAAAGTGGATGAATAGTGACGATCGCCAAAAGGTGCAAACTTTATGACTACGCCTGTCTACGACGTTATTTTACGGCAAGGTCGATTGCTGCGCCCATCTGGTCAGATCGAAACCGTAGATATTGCGATTCAAGACGGTAAGATTGCCGCGATCACGCCTCAAATTGAGAACACAGCGAACCTTGAGTTAAACGCTCACAACCAGTTAGTCAGTCCGCCTTTTGTGGAGTCGCACATTCATCTCGACTCAGCGCTGACTGCCGGAAATCCGCGCTGGAATCAAAGCGGCACCTTATTTGAAGGCATTGAGATTTGGCGAGAGTATAAGCAAAATCTTTCGCTTGATAACGTCAAGCAACGAGCGATCGCCACCCTCAAACAGCAGGCGGCTCAAGGCGTTCTCTTTGTTCGCAGTCACGCCGATGTCAGTGAAACCAGTTTGACGGCTCTGCAAGCTTTACTAGAAGTGCGGGAAGAGGTCAAAGATTGGATGACTTTGCAGATCGTGGCATTTCCGCAAGATGGGATTTATGGCAATCCCAAAAACGATGAGCTGGTTGAAGAAGCGATGAAAATGGGAGCGGATGCGGTTGGCGGCATTCCCCACTATGAGCTAACTCGTGAGGATGGGGTGCGATCGGTGCATCGCATTTTTGAACTGGCGGAGAAGTACGATCGCTTAATCGATATTCACTGCGATGAAATTGATGATGACCAATCTCGATTTCTAGAAGTGATCGCCGCTTGTGCAATTCGGACTGAGATGGGTTCGCGAGTCACTGCCAGTCACACTACAGCATTCGGCTCCTACAATAACGCTTACGCTCTCAAGCTTTTGGGATTTTTGCAACGCACTCAGCTTAATTTCATCTCTAATCCACTCATTAACATTACGCTGCAAGGTAGAACTGACACCTATCCCAAACGCCGTGGAGTGACTCGCGTTAAGGAACTCTGGCAGCAGGGCAGAAATGTGAGTCTAGGCCATGACTGCGTGCAAGATCCGTGGTATCCACTCGGCACGGGCAATATGCTGGATGTCGCGTCGATGGCAGTGCACGTTTGTCAGATGACCGGAGCTTCAGAAATTGATGCTTGCTATGACATGGTGACGGGAAACGGAGCTAAAACGCTACACCTGGAAGAAGACTATGGAATCGAGGTCGGCAAACCTGCAAATTTAATCGTTCTGGATGCGGACGATCGTATCGATGCAATTCGGCGGCGCGCGATCGTTCGCCTGGTCATTTCCCAGGGGGCGCTGTTGTCTGAGACTCAACCGCCTCAGACAACGTGGTGGGGGACATCCGGCTAACTTTTAACGCGCCAGAGTTGGTGAACACGACGAGAAAATGCCCCAGAGGATCTGTAGAGGGGCGACGAGATTTGAGACTCAGCGAAACCAGCGGAGTCTCATTGAGATAGTTCTGAGCGGATTGATTGAGAGGCTTGTAGGCAGCGATCGTTCCCGATGGCGTGACATCGACCTGATAAGCCAGCTCTTGATCAAACTGAGGAGTCGTCTGCCAGCTTTGATTGATTTGGTTGTATAGAGATTGACGTAGCATTTCTAGCTGGCTTTGATCCGTCAGGTCAGCTTTGACGATCGCCACCGCTACTTTCTTTTCAGGCTCTTTGCTCTGCGTCACCTTACCCCCACGACATAGCGCGATCGTGTAGGTTCCAGCGAACAGCAGCAGCAGTCCCAGCCACCCGGCAACCCAGGCGTGTAGTTTCAGATTCGGCATAGATTTGTCGGCTTGGTTTAACGCAGCCGCAAGTAGGGAAATAAGGGATGCCACGCCAGTGCAGTCGCCAGGGTGAACAGCCCAAACATTGAGAAAAAGATGGTTCGAGCCTGGACGTGGCGACGGTTTAAGCCGACGTGAAGAATTCCCCAACTGATCAGCCAAACGACTAGAAAAATCGTTTGCTCTCCGGCATAGCTGCCCAGATTGCCCCACGCCGGATCTGAATTGAGTGCTCCAGGCATCCAGCTTCCGATCGCCACCACCACCTGCCGCTTTTCTTCAGAGACTTCTGCCAAGTGATGAGCGACCATCATTGCCACCGACCCGATTCCGCCACTGGCAAGAGCGGCAACAGCCGACCCAGAGCCGATCGGGGGAGCTTGAGAGCCTTGATAGAGCGATTGCGGAAACTGCTTCGATTTACTCCAAATGCGACTATAGATTGTCTCATTTTTGACTGGGCGAATTGACTTGCTCATTATTTTTATTCCCCCACCTTTAAAGACCTCGAATTTTGGCGATCGCCAACCCAGTCACCAGACCACCCATACTAAAAAACATCGTTGCCATCAACCCAATGCAAACCGCCGTCAAGACCGGGCGACACGGCTTGCTCAAGATCGAGTCGCCATATTGCCAGAGCACCCACGTACACGCTACGCCCAGAGGCAGCGCAAACCAGACGCTAAACTGGTGATAATTCATAAAAATAGAGTGCGAAAGCGGCGAATTTTCCTTGAGCCACTCCATCGTTCCGCCTGTCTCGGCGCTGGCGCGATAGCGCATATAAGCAATGTTTCCAGTCGCAAGACCCAGGAAGGTTAGCAGCGTTGACCACAGAGAAAGCGTCCGAACTTGGGGCAAAACCTTGGTCGAGCCTCGCAGCAATGGGAACGCGAGATGTCCCAGATAGCAAGCAATGATGGTGGAAAGCAACGCGGCGAGACTGTGCATTGTCCCCAGCGATCGCTTCCAGGGGCTTTGTGCCAAAAGATTAATAAAGGGCAAAAAGAGAAACATCCCAGCCGAAAGCAGCGCCAAGCCATAAATACTAACAGTCGCGATATCAAGCTGACGAGGGAAGTCAGCGCTTTCTTCAGCAAGATTATTCGGCTGAGAAATGCTGGAGGAATCAGATCCTAATGAAAAAAGCTTCTTCTCTGGGGATTCCACGGTGATCGCTGTGACAATAAGGTCACTCAACGCCAAATTATCAGGAGATTTACTGAGTTTGTAGGCTATCTAAGTTTCTTTACTGGAAAAAGACACCAGTATAAAGAAATGAACAACCGTATCAACTCAGACAAACTTGAAGCGGAAGGATAGCAGTGCCGCATTAACGCTTAAAATAATAGGCTTTAGATCTTTCTGCGATCGCACATCATGGCTGCTGGACAAAAACTCTACGAAGGCAAAGCGAAGATTCTCTATGCCACTGACGACCCAAATATTCTGCTGACGCACTTTAAAGATGATGCGACCGCATTCAATGCCCAAAAGCGGGGCAGCATCGTCGGCAAAGGGGCTGTAAACTGCGCCATGTCTGCTCATCTCTTCAAGTTAATGGAAGCGAACGGGGTGCCCACTCACTTCATTGATTGCCCTACGGCGATCGAAATGCGGGTCAAAGCCGTCAAGATTTTGCCGATAGAAGTCGTCGTCAGGAACATTGCGGCGGGTAGTCTCTGTCAACAAACAGGTCTGGAGCTTGGAACAATTCTCAGCAAACCCCTAGTGGAGTTTTACTACAAAAACGATGACTTGGGTGATCCTCTACTAACGCTCGATCGGCTGCGTCTACTTGATCTGGCTACCGATGATCAGGTGGATCAATTAAGAAGAATGGCCCTGCGGATCAATGACCTGCTCACAGCTTTCTTTAACCAGTGTGGAATCACTCTGGTGGACTTTAAGCTAGAGTTTGGCATCGATTCAAAAACCCAACTTCTTTTAGCCGATGAAATCAGCCCTGACACCTGCCGCTTGTGGAACCAAACTGAAACTGACCCCGATCGCCGCGTCATGGATAAAGACCGTTTTCGTCGCGATTTGGGTAACGTCGAAGTAGCCTATAGACAAGTGTTAGAGCGAGTTTTGGGTCAAGCTGTCTAAAAAATAACGATCGCTCGTCTTTCGGTGATTGAGTTGATTGATCAGTAGTAAGACCCAACAATGCGGTAGAATTTCACAGTTTGCTAAGGATTGTAACCGCTTCTTGATATTGTGATGTTGAGTCTGCTCATAGCAGAATTCTGGTGTGAGGACGTGCCAAGTAACGTGAACAAAATGCGCTTATCCCCTGTTTTAATGGCAGCTTTTGCGGCTGTCGCCACTGTCGGTTGGTCGAATTCTGCAAAAGCCCAAACCCCTGACGGCTCCCAGAGATCGCGGGTAGACCCCACTCAGGCGATGGAGACAAATTCTGCTGCTAAACCGAGTCAACAGCAGGAGAAGGCGATCGCGCTGAGAAAGCGATCGAGCCAAGATGTCGTCGTTGAGACGGTTAAGGTTGTTGGAGTTTCTGTCCCGGATACGATCGCAGCCCAACCCTTACTAAAGCCTTTTCGGTCAAAATTGGCGATCGCCGCAGTTCAAATTTCTCAGACTCAGGGAGGCGCAGTTGACGAGCAGCAGCCCACTCCAATTCAGCTTAACCCTCCGTCTCCGACGACCGCGCCAACGCTGACCATTCCAACCGCGCCGTTAGCACCTGGTAGTCAGACATCTCCGCCACCAACGGTGCAGCCGACTCCTACAGAAACTCCGGCACCCGGTAGCCAACCCGCAACCCCTGCGGTGCCTTCGACCACTCCGCCTGTGACTCCAACCCCCGAAACCACTGAACCAGAGCCTAGAGTGCTGGTCGGCGAGGTGGTCGTGGTTGGCGCAGAGGGAGATCTGCAAGCTGAAGTTTATCGAGTCATTCGCACCCAGCCCGGAAGGACGACGACTCGCTCTCAACTGCAAGAAGACATCAATGCCATCTTTGCGACCGGATACTTTCAAGATGTCAAAGCAACGCCAGCAGATACGCCGCTTGGGGTACGAGTCACCTTTGATGTGCAGCCCAACCCTGTTTTAAAGTCTGTGCAGCTAGAGGGTGCGCGTGTAGTGCCTGCTAAAGTCGTTAGCGACATCTTTAGTCCACAATATGGCACCACGTTAAACCTGCGACAGCTTCAAACTGGCATTCAGTCATTGACCAAGTGGTATCAGGATAACGGTTATGTCTTGGCCCAAGTGGTGAATGTGCCTAAAGTTGCAGCCGATGGCTCGGTGACGCTAGAAGTTGCAGAAGGTGTAGTCGAGGGGCTGCAAGTTCGATTTGTCAACAAGCAGGGCGAAGATAAGGATGCCAAAGGCAATCCGATTCGTGGTCGCACTCGTGACTTTATCGTGACCCGTGAGTTTGAGCTAAAACCGGGCGATGTGTTTAACCGGACGACGGCTGAACGAGATTTGCAACGGGTATTTGGGTTAGGCATTTTTGAAGACATCAAGCTGTCACTTAACCCAGGTCAAGATCCTCGTAAAGTAATTGTGGTCGCCAACGTCACTGAAAAGAACACTGGAAATATTGGCGTTGCAGGGGGCTTTAGCTCTGCCAGTGGTTTGTTTGGCAGCGTCAGCTATCAGCAGCAGAATGTGGGCGGCAATAACCAGAAGCTGAATGCAGAAGTGCAGATTGGTCAGCGAGATCAACTCTTTGACCTGAGCTTTACTGACCCGTGGATTGGGGGCGACCCGTTCCGCACGTCTTACACGGTTAACTTATTTAGACGCAGGACGATTTCGTTAGTTTTTGATGGCGGCAAACCAGAGATTAATTTGCCAAACGACGATCGTCCTCGTGTTTTAAGAACGGGTGGCGGCATCACCTTCAACCGTCCTCTCGAACGAAATGTGTTTAAACGCGCTGAATGGAACGCTTCACTCGGACTGCAATATCAACGGGTTTCGATTCGAGATGCCGATGGCAAACTCAGCCCTAGAGATAAGCTAGGCAACCTGTTGAGCTTTGACTCAAGTGGTAAAGATGACTTGATCACGGCGAGGTTGGGATTTGTGCGCGATCGCCGCAACAATTTTCTGACTCCGACCAGTGGTTCGGTTCTCAGCTTTAGCACTGAGCAATCGGTGCCGTTGGGCAGTGGCAGCATTCTCTTTAATCGATTGCGAGGGAACTATAGCTTTTACGTTCCAACGCGACTGACTCGATTTACGCCGGGATGTCGAGACAATAAACCTCTTAGAATTGGCGAAAAACCGCCTACCGGAGGCTGCCCACAAGCATTCGCGTTTAACATCCAAGGTGGCACCGTGGTGGGCGATCTGCCACCCTATGAAGCGTTCCCGCTGGGTGGCACAAACTCGGTGCGGGGCTATGACGAAGGCGACGTGGGCAGTGGTCGCAGCTATCTGCAAGCCACCGCAGAATATCGGTTTCCCCTCTTTTCAATTATCTCTGGTGCTTTATTTGTCGATGCTGCCACTGATTTAGGAACGGGGAAAAATGTTCCAGGCGATCCGGCAGGTGTGCGAGGCAAGCCGGGGAGCGGTCTTGGGTATGGCATTGGGGTGAGAGTTCAGTCTCCTCTCGGTCCGATTCGGATTGATTTTGGTATTAATGATCAAGGCGGAAACAACATTCGCTTTGGGTTTGGAGAGCGATTCTAATGGCAGCAGTTGGGTCTGAATTAGAAGCAGGAACTCGCTCGATCGCGTCTCTACAACACACCTTAGTTAGTGAGGTGACGCGATCGGGCATTGGGCTACACTCTGGAACGTCAACGCAGGTGCGAATTCGACCGGCCGCACCCGGAGCAGGGCGCTATTTTGTGCGAGTTGATCTGCCCGGTGAACCGATGATTCCTGCTCAGATTGAGGCAGTCAGCCCAACGATGCTCTCGACTGAGTTGATCAAGGGCAATGCCAGTGTTCGTACAGTTGAACATTTGCTGGCAGCGTTGGCGGGGCTGGGGGTTGACAATGCTCGAATTGAGATTGACGGGGCTGAAGTGCCTTTGTTAGATGGCTCCGCGCAAGAATGGGCGATCGCGATCGCGCAAGTTGGCACCGTTTCTCAATCTGCACGAGTCACCCGATCGCTTTTAGAACCGATTTGGATTCATCAAGGCGATGCGTTTGTTGCCGCGATCCCGGCTCCAGAATTGCGGTTTAGCTATGGAATTGATTTTGAGCTAGCGGCGATCGGCAATCAGTGGCATAGTTGGTCGCCCGATCTCGATTCTTTTTTGACTGAAATTGCCCCGGCTCGAACCTTTGGTCTAGCGCATCAAATCGATCAACTTCGCGC
>JAYVFW010000543.1:0-2749 GCA_043772715.1 Phormidesmis sp.
GTTAGACTTGGAGCCAACGTTGATTCAATCCCATCCCAACTACCAAGACCTATGCAACTACGGCGTTATCGCCGCTTGAATTTGTCCGGAGTATTGTAATGATGAATAGATATAGATGCAGATCAATTGATATTAATAATGGTTTTAACAACACTTGTTTAATGAATAGAGAGAAGTCAATGCTAATGATTCATAAAGCGATCGCTTGTTCTCAAAATGATTAGAGAATGTCTGAAAAGCAAGTTCGTGTCTTCTCAGACATTCTTGATTTGCAATGCTAGTGATTGATTTTAATCATGGCTAAAATTGCCCAATAGAGACTCGATCTCGCTCAAGGTTTCTGGCGACAATTTCCGACCCGATGCCTTGACGTTATCTTCCACCTGAGAAGCTTTGGTTGCCCCGATAATCACACTACTCAAAGCTTGATTTCGCAGACACCAAGCCAGCGCTAATTGACTCATCGTTAAGCCTTCTCGCTCTGCCAAAGGCACTAATTTTTGAACTCTCACGAGCAAATCTTGATCTAACTGTCCTTTATTCATGAACGTGTTTTGGTTTGGATCGCTGGCACGAGATCCTTCAGGAAGCGCTGCGCCGGGTTTATATTTGCCTGTGAGAATGCCTTGAGCTAGGGGCGAAAAGTTGATAATGCCGATGCCTTCGCGCTGACAAAGCGGCATAATTTCTGATTCAATGTCCCGTTTGAGGATGTTGTATTGAGGCTGGTTGGACGCGATCGCAGTCAGTCCCGCTAGTCGCGTCAGATCTGCTGCATGAGCAATCTGTCCCGCGCTCCACTCTGACACGCCATAGTAGAGAATTTTGCCCTGCTGCACGAGATGATCAAACGCCATCAGCGTCTCAGATAACGGCACACTCGGATCGTAGCGATGCGCCTGATATAGATCGATGTAGTCCACATTTAGGCGCTTGAGACTGGCGTTGCACTGTTCGATAATGTGTTTGCGCGAAAGTCCTCGATCGTTGGCTCCCTGCCCCATCGGAAAATAAACTTTCGTTGCTAACACAACCGATTCGCGGGGATATTGTCCTAAAACATCACCGACCACTTTTTCAGCGGCTCCTCGCGCATAAACGTTGGCAGTGTCAAAGAAATTAACGCCCAAATCGTAGGCTTTCTCAATGCAGTCACGGGCGATCGCTGCGTCTTTTGCCGCGCCATAAGTCAGCCACGACCCTAAACAAACTTCCGAAACGCGCACGCCCTGTTTTCCCAGGTGCCGATATTCCATTTGATTTCTCCCAAGAATGCCAGTTCAGATTTGCATCCTATGTAATTGACTGAGAGAATAACCCTCGCCGAGGGCTGAGTTTCAGACTTTCTTCAGAAATGCCTCATTTTTATCCGTGTGGAAGCCATTAGACTAAATTCAAGAAGGCTACACAATGGCAACGCTGGATTCTCAACAAAAGATCACTATGACTGACCTCGCAACCGACTCGCTGACTCAACCACCCTTGACCTATGACATCGAACAAGCCGTCTTACAACGCTATGGAGACGGAGCGCGGCAACCTCAAGCAGAACTCTGTTGCCCCACGGATGGTTACGATAGTCGCTATTTGAACGCTTTGCCAGCAGAAATTATTGAAAAGGACTATGGCTGCGGCGACCCGACTCGCTATGTTGGCTTAGGCGAAACCGTCGTTGATCTCGGGTCGGGTGCCGGAAAAAACTGCTACATTCTCGCTCAAAAAGTGGGCGAAGCAGGGCGAATTATTGGCGTTGACTTCAATGATGAAATGCTCAATCTGTCGCGCAAATATCTAGCCGAAATGGGCGATAAATTTGGCTATCGCAACGTCGAGTTTATCAAAGGCAAGATCCAAGATCTGGCGTTAAATCTAGACCAGGTTCAGGCTTGGTTAAATCAGCACCCGATCGCCGCGATCGCGCAACTCGCCAATTTTGAAACTGAGTGCGATCGCTTACGCCAAGAACAGCCCCTAATTGCATCTGATAGCGTCGATGTCGTCATTTCTAACTGCGTGTTAAATCTGGTGCGTCCTCAAGACAAAGCGCAACTCTTTGATGAAATCTTTCGCGTCTTAAAACGAGGCGGACGAGCAGTAATCTCCGATATTGTTTGCGATGAAGATCCGACTCCCACAATTCTCAATGACCCTGACCTGTGGAGCGGCTGCATTGCAGGTGCCTTTAGAGAAGACGAATTTCTGGAAATGTTTGAGCGGGCTGGGTTCCACGGCATTGAGATTTTGAGCCGACAGGCAGAACCCTGGCAGGTAGTTGACGGCGTTGAGTTTCGATCGCTCACGGTTCGCGCCTTTAAAGGCAAACAGGGCGACTGCTGGGAGCGCAACCAAGCTGTGATCTACAAAGGTCCGTGGCGGGCTGTGCAAGACGATGACGGGCACACGCTCTATCGTGGAGAACGGATGGCAGTCTGCGACAAAACCTTCCACCTCTACACCGATCCAACTAGCCCTTATCACAGTGATTTAATTCCGGTGTTGCCTCACAGCGAGATTCCTTTAGAGTCTGCACAAGCATTCAACTGTTCACGAGATGCCGTCCGTGATCCTCGCGAGACAAAGGGTTTAGACTATCGAGCCACGATTAAAAGCGATGCTGATTCTAGTTGCAGCACTGATAGCTGTTGTTAGACAATAGACCTCCTGCACGAATCCGAGAACGCCCCCTAAATCCCCCAATTCTGGGGGACTTTGAACTCCGGTTCCCCCAGAATTGGGGGTTAGGGGGCGA
>JAYVFW010000544.1:0-2747 GCA_043772715.1 Phormidesmis sp.
ATCAAACGGCGAGGATGTGCCCCTTCCTGCACGACGATTTCATAGTCTCGCGTCCACTCTAACGCTACATTTGGACGGTTGAGCAACTCTCGAAATAGCTTATCTGCCTCGCGGGAAATATTTTGCACATAGCGTTCAGTAATGCGCGGCCCTGCATCTTTGTATGCCTTACGAGCAAATTTGATAAAGCGTTCAATTTTCTGTTTGCGTTTTGCTTCAGATTGAGCGTGATCTCGCTTTTCTTTGATCGCTTGCAGTTTCAAAATCTGGACTTCATATTCCTCAAGTCGCTTAACTTTTTCGGGCAGTTGGGCAGTGATTTGAGTTTGTTGATCTCTCGCTTCTTGATAGGCAGTTTGGACGATCGCTACTCGCACCGGGTCAAACGTCTCTGCTAACTGTGCCTGCTGTGCGATCAATTCTGTGGTGCGTTCTTGGTGCGCTTGCGTCTGCTCGATCGCTTCTTCTAGCTGCTGTTTGCGACCTCGATAGCTATTTGCAGACTGCTGATGTTCTAGATAAAGCTGATAAATGGGGCGATGTTCGTCTCTTAGGGTCTGCTGTTCACGAATTTGTTCGGCAAGATTCGCGAAGTCTGCGAGTTGAAGATCGACTTGTGTGATCGCGGTCTGAATCTCTAATAAAGCGCTCTGAAGTTTGGGCTGCTGTTCTAAATTTGTCTGCTGCTGCAATTCTTGCTGCAATAACCGAGTTTTTCCGCGGGGATCATTCAGGTTTTGCAGTTGCCCGTTTAGGTGCGCTAGTTGTTGCTTTAATTCTGGCTCGTGGGTGAGTTGGGTTTGACCATTGAGAATGTGCGATCGCACGTCTTCAATTTCTGCGGCGATGACTTCTTCGGCATCTAGCTTGGTGTCGAGCGTGAGAAACTGAATCTGCTGCTGACGCGCGGTTTGCAGTTGGGTCTGGACTTGTTGAAGGTGTTGCTTTAAGCGATCGGCCAGGAGCTGCTCAGATAAATCTTCTAAAATGCCTTGCAAATCAGTCATTAGTTGACCTTGCAGTTTGGCTCCGTTGCCCAAAGTTGCCAAGACTTGGGTCAGGTGAGGTGCCCACGTTGGAGCTGCTTGCTGAAGCTCTTTGAGCGTTGCCGTCGCAGATTGCAAGTGATGGGTGTAGATACCTTCACGGGTTTGAGCTTGGGTAACAATCTGCCGCAAATCAGCCTCAAATTGAGTCGCGGCATCAATGCGGCTGAGTTGTTGCTGATAGCGCTGCTGTTGTTCTTCGAGTTGGGGAATCTTTTGCACGATCGCGCCAAATGCCTCTAGATCTTCGATTTCTTGTCCTAGCTGTTTGCGGCGAACTTCGAGTTGAGCCAGCCGTTTTTGATCGCGGCTAATAGTTTGTCTCCAGCTATCACAGGTTTGAATCTGTTGGTTAAGTTCTTGCTGCTGCTGGTCTAATTTAATTTGATGTTGAATTAAAGGCTCAAGGCGTTGAATTTCTGTTTCTATCTGCGATCGTCGTTCTAACTGATGAGTGATAGTGGCGAGTTTAGTTTGACGATCGCTTTCCTGTTTTACCAATCCTTGACGCTGCTGCATTACAGCCTGTTGCGTTCCGCGATGGTTCTCTAACTCCTGTAGCGTTGTTTCAGTTTGCAAAAAGGTTTGATAACTTGTGCGATGAGTTGTGCAAATTTCAACGGATTGTTTGGCTTGTTGCAACTCTAGCGTCAGACGATCGACCTCTAGTTTTTTAGACTGAATTTGAGCCGATAATTTTTCTAACTCACGGGTCAACTGCTGCATCTGTGCCGCTTGGGTGCTAAGTTGTGCTTGCTCGGCTTGCAGTTCGGTAAAGCGTTGCTGACACTGAGTGAGTTCGGCGTTGAGTTCTGCAATTTCTTGGCAAATGGTTTGCTGCTTATCGGTGACGATCGCCCATTCTTCGAGCGCTTCGTCATAGTGAGCGATCGTGCGTTCTAAACTCTCTGATTCGGACTTTGCATATTTTTCTAACGTCAGCATTTGCTGGTTTGCCTGACGATATTCCTCGACTTTGAGAATCGCGTCAAAAATTGGCTTACGTCTTTCGGCGGTTTGCAAAAAATCGGCAGTAAACGTGCCTTGAGGAACTCCGATCGTATTAGAAAACAGTTTGGCTAAATCAGTCCCCGATGCCACGCCTAGATGTTGTCTCAGCCAGGGCAATACTTCTTCTCGAATCCGAGTGTATGCGAGTTTTTCTCCGATTTGGGGATCAAAGAGCGTGTAGCCCGATCGCGTGCAGCGCTGAATCTTGTAGGTTCGCTGGTCGTAGCTAGAGATAAACACAACGGTCGCCTGGGCGCTCGCCGTCCCGTTACGAATCAAATCTTCAACTTTATAGTCACCTTTGTGATCAAAAAGCACCCACGCGATCGCTTCTAAAATGCTGGTCTTCCCGGCACCATTTTCACCACAAATAGCATTCGTGCCCGGTTGAAACGAGAAGTGGCGATCGCTGTGAGATTTGAAGTTTTTGAGGCTAACCGAGAGAATTTCCATGACTTGATTGTAGATCAGATGTTCTGATACTAATTTGATTTGTGAATGCGACAGATTCGGTAGGGGCATGACACGCCGTGCCCCGTCGGATTGAGCGATCAGCCGCAACTGCTTCCGAAATTAGTATGACCACAATCTAAGTCAATACTTCGGACAATTTTTGGTGGAGGTGGTAGACAGAAAAGCTATCGAACCGATAGGGTGCTGATTAGAACAAACAAGCACAAGTTCGATAGC
>JAYVFW010000545.1:0-25240 GCA_043772715.1 Phormidesmis sp.
GCAGTCGGTCAAAGCCTTCAGAAGCGCCTTGAGAATGAGGGGATGGCAAGCAACAGTTGACGAGCGGCAACCTTGCTGTGAAGGTGGCACCTTGCCCATTTCCTAGGCTCTCAGCTTGAATGGTGCCGTTGTGAAGTTCGATGAGTTCGCGCACGATCGCGAGTCCGAGTCCTAATCCATCTTGCGATCGAGGGGCGTTGGTTTGAGCTTGCCTAAAGCGATCGAACACATAGGGTAAAAAGCTGGCATTAATGCCCTTTCCAGTGTCTTTCACACAGATTTCTGCCTGTGATTCTCTTTGCGTTAGCGTAATGTCTATTTGACCATTCTCTGGAGTGAATTTGATTGCATTCGTCAATAGGTTCCAAATCACTTGCTGCAAGCGATTAGAATCTCCTAATACTTCACTTGCAGCGTGATCGATGTTTGATTTAATTTGAATCTGTTTTGACTCAGCTAAAGGGCGAATCATGTCGATCGCAGCTTCAATCACAAACGGCAGATTGACCGATACGCGATCCATTCTCAGGTTGCCTTGCACCATGCGCGAGATGTCGAGCAGATCTTCGATCAGTTGCGATTGAGTTTTAGCACTGCGCTCGATCGACTGCAACCCGCGATTTAAGGTAGCTTGATCAGAAGGTTTAGTTTGCAATAGCCGGGCCCAACCAAAAATTGAGTTGAGGGGCGATCGCAATTCGTGGGCCACGATCGCCAAAAAATCATCTTTGCTGCGGTTTGCCGCTTCGGCTTCTGCGCGGGCAGCTTGTGCCTCTTTAAGTAGCTGCTCTCGTTCAGCTTCAGCTTGTTTGCGAACAACTTCGTTGCGCTTCGCTTCGCTGATCTCCTGCACCATCACATTAATGCCAAACACGCGATCGTCAGCATCCTTTTGAGGATAGTAACTGAGCAGCCAGTGACGCTCTACTTCAGGCTGGGCACGAAGGGTTCCACTCACCTCTAAATCAAGAATCGGTTCACCCGACTCAATCACTTGTCGATAGAGCGGCTCTAGCTGATCGACCATTTCTGGCAAGACCTCCCGGAGAGTGCGCCCAATATGCTCAGACACAGGCAAGCCATTAATCTCAGCTAACTGCTCATTGATCTTGCGGCGCAGTTGGGCATTTGCGATCGCGCTCTGCATCGCTACTCGTAAGCCATCGGGTGTGATTTGCCCTCTGACTAAATAATCTTCGACCCCATTTTTGAATGCGGTGGTGGCGGTGGCAGCATCGTTATCACTGACCACAATCACAGGTGGGAAATTGCCATCGGTTTGCGCTTTTAGTTGAGTTAAAAACTCAAATCCATCAAAGGCTGATAGCAAAATTCCATCGAGAACGTGAGTCCGGCAAAGGGCTAGCCCTGCGGCGGCGGAGTCAGTTTCTAGAATTTGATAAGAGATCTCAGAGTCAGCCAGCAAAAATTGTCTAAAAACAGAGCGATCGCTTTCAGAATTTTCGATGATTAAAACAGTGCGTTGCTCTGCCATACAAACTCATAGCCTGTCCAAAGATTAGTTTCTGGTTTTTCCTCGTGGGTTACGATGAGAACCAAGACAAGAGGTTGCAAACACCAACTCTGCACTGCTTTTAAGCACAAATCGAATGGTACGCAAATCTCGTTATCATCGTCAACGACCAGAACTTTTGAGCCTTGCAGTCAGGAGGATCTCTCGCTACGAGTCATAAGTTGTGATGGTTTTGAGTGGCGATCGGACGTTAAACGTAGCCCCTTTGCCAATGTATTCGCTCGTCACAATAACACAACGACGTTGCAGGAGGCGATGCAATAGCTGTAGGGTAGTGCCCCCGTGCCTATCCTGACGGACGGCAACACAGAGGGATTGCCGCTATCCAGCAATACCGCTTTTTCTACTTCTAACATAAGTTCCCATACCCACAGCCCTATCTTATAGCTGAAGGGCTAAAACCTGGGTATTCAGGGTCACTACAAGACGTTAAGGTCAGCGAAACTATAGCCGCAAAGCGTGACTACGCGACATTACCCGACTTGGCTCAACCTGAATTGTCGCTTCTGCTAGCGGCAAAGTCCGAACAGAATGGGTGTGGACATTGACCTGATAAACTTTGCCGTTATCGACATCTAACCCCGTTAGCCAACCGCTTTTAGGATGATAAGCGCCCGTGTCGATGCCCAGCCAGCCTTGCCCGCGCGCGATGGCACCCGGAATCACGCCCGGAAACGTAAACGTGATGGTATGCCCCGTGATAATCAGCTTATTAGCAAAATAGGGCCGAGGGCTGCTGTGAAATTCTTCTCGAATCCAACAAAATTGATGGGAGGTTTGCTGCTCGATCGTGAGATTAGGATGAACGCCCGCGTGCACGAGCCAGAGATCGCCCAAATCTAAATAGTGAGGTAGGGTTTTTATCCACTCAATGTGTTCTAGCAAAATTCCAGCATCGCCATAGCTAGCAACGGTTGCCCGCCCGCCACTTTGCAACCAGGCTTGCAGCGCTGGAGAGAAAACTTGACCGTTGGGAAACGATTCAAGCAATAGCTGCTCATGATTGCCGAGGATGCATTGATAGGAGCTTTGTTTAACAAACTCGACCACTTGAGCGCTTTGAGGGCCGCGATCGATCAGATCTCCTAAAAAATAGACCTGATCATCGGCACCGGGCGAGATCGCCTCCAGCAATGTCATTAAGCCGTTGTAGTGACCATGAATATCACCGATGATAATGCGACGAGGAGGAGTAAGGTTCATGCGATCACTTTTCTTAAACAAGAGGAATCTGAGAAAACTGTGCCTAAATTTCTGGAAACCGATTTTTTGAGTCTAATGATTTCTACACCGTCAGAACTCATGATCCGGGTATCTGTGCAAAATAGCTGTAATAGGTCAATCTGATGCTGAAACGTCAGTCGGCTATTAACGTTGCTACTTGGGACGATTATGCCTTGATAAATTTGGCAACCCACTTCTCAAGTAGCAAAAAACACAGGAACTCTGCGAGAACTTCATCTTCCTAAAGCTCTCAAAAACTGTTGCAGACTCGAAAACAGATTTTGCTTGGGGGCTTGCGCTCCCATCGCTGTAGCAAAGATTTCGTCTAGCTTCTCAGAATCGGGTTTTTCGCGCTCTTCGGCGATCGCTTGATACACTCCGTCAGTCTGCAACCACACCTGCCAGGGCGATGGATAGCAGCGCATTAGAGCCGTTTGATCGTCTAGAGGACGCAAGAAATAGCACGGCTCGATCGTGCTGAGAAAGCGATCGCGCAGTTTTCGCCCCGCATAGCCGATGCCAATAGTCGCGACATCTTCTAACCGAGGGTTGACTAGCACGATCGGGCGATCGCCCACCGCGTTACAAATTTGCTCAACGGGCCCAACTTCAACAGAACTCGGCGCAATGAATAGATAAACCTGGTCGTCTGGGTCAATATAGTCTTCAATCGGGGTGGTTTGTCGCGACCCTGCAACATCTAAGCTGCGAATCTGAAACGGCACGTCACCCCAATCTCGTTTTGCCAGAGCTGCGGTGCCAGCATCGGTGAAAAAAACTTTTAGACCCGTTCCCAACTCTGCAAACGCAGGCACAAATTTCTCGGCAACAGGTAAGGGTTTGAGTTCGGGAAACAGCAGCTCGACTTGCAAACGAGAATAGCCTGCCGCGATCGCCGCTTGAGTTGCGATTTGGGCTTGAGCGATCGCGTCATCGAGAGTCTGGGGAAGTTGAGCCATTGCAAAAAGAAGGTACGAACTACGACAAAAAGCAGATTTCGTCACAAAGAACGGTTAAATGATGGAGTGATCTGCTTTCTCCTACACTACTACACCCCACCCTTAACAATGCTGAGTTCAACCAGAGAACTGCTAGAGACGGCACAACGAAATATCTATGCGATCGGGGCATTTAATGTCTACAACCTTGAAGGTGTGAAGGCAGTGATCAGTGCAGCAGAGGCAGAACAGAGTGCCGCAATGCTGCAACTGCATCCAAGTGCGCTGGTGTATGGAGGATTTCCGCTCGTGGCATTGTGTTTAGAGGCGGCGCGATCGTCCACTATGCCGATTGCCGTTCATCTCGATCACAGCACCTCAGCCGACGATATTCGCATGGCGCTCGATTCGGGGATGCTGTCAATTATGGCGGATGGCTCGCACTTACCCTATGAGCAGAATGTGATTTTTACTCAAAAAATGACGCAGTGGGCGCACGAAAAAGGCGCGATCGTCGAAGCAGAAATCGGCAGAAT
This sequence comes from Phormidesmis sp., assembly GCA_043772715.1. Lineage (GTDB taxonomy): Bacteria > Cyanobacteriota > Cyanobacteriia > Leptolyngbyales > Leptolyngbyaceae > Phormidesmis_A. The sequence continues at coordinate 4,233 of JAYVFW010000545.1, forward strand.
TAGCGGCACTGAAGATGGTTTGAGCGTTGCCGAAAAAGAAGCGAAGATGACCGATCCCGACCAAGCCGTGGAGTTTATCAAAGCAACGAAGGTCGATGCGCTGGCGGTGACGATCGGCAATGTCCACGGCGAGTATAAGAGCGCACCTCGATTAGATTTTGCCCGGTTAGAAAAGATTCGTCATTTAGTCGATGTCCCCCTAGTGCTGCATGGCGCATCGGGGCTGCCAGAATCGATGATTAGCCGCTCGATCGAACTGGGAGTCTGCAAGTTTAACGTCAACACCGAAGTCAGACAAGCTTATATGCAAACCCTTCAGCAAGGACTTTGTTCGTCATCGCTTAAAGATTTGCTCGACTCAATGGCAGCGACGATCGACGCGATGCAATCGGTCGTAGTGGAAAAGCTACGGCTATTTGGGTCTTCTGGCAAGGCACATCTGCACCAATCGCCTTATGCCGAAATGCTTGCGGCAAAAAGATATTAGCTATTTCTCCCATCGCCAGTTAGGGCGGTTCCATTCATAAACGCCTTGGATTTCATATTCATTGCCATTCTCAAATCGGACGGTGCAATTTGTGCTGATTTGGCTCTCAGCAACTTCTTCATAAAGGGGGCTTTGGGTTTCAGTAATGCCAACCACCGTGCAGGAAAACCACTCTCGGCTGCAAGGTCCGGTGTCTTGCACCCATTCCCACAGCCCGTTAGACAACTCAATGCGATCGCCCACTTTTAGCCACAGCGCTGCTTCTTCATAGTCAGCGAGATCAGCCGCAGTAATGGTTTCTAACCACTGAAACCCCAAAGAATCGCGAATAAACTGAACAGTGCCTGAGGCGCGATCGTGCAGCCAATCATTAAGCAGCGTGGTCTTCCAAGATTTGTTTTGCTGCTCTTGAGCTTTAATAAATTGAAACAGGGCTTGACGTTGCTCAGGAGTCAGCGCAGCCAGTGGGTTGAGCGCTAGACCCTGATCAGTGGACGGCTCACGCAGTCGCTCTTTCAGCACAGCAAATAGGATCTGCTGTTGAGCATCGTTTAAAGGATAGCCAGCCGTTTCACAGTGACGAAGGGCAGTTTGCAGGGCTGCTTCAATCTCAGCTTGGGTCATGGACAAACCGATAAAGGGAGCGATGGGAACTCTAAGGAACGTGGATTTATTAAGGTGTAACTTCTAGCCCTCTCCCTAAGGAGTTACGGTGTACACCAATCTTTGTCGCTGCGTTTGGGTCGGCTTCAGCCCCCTAAATCCCCCATCCTGGGGGACTCTGAGCTAAGACTCTGGTTTCACACTCGTGGGGGATTTAGGGGGCAAAAGTCTCGGCGATGACAAATCAGAGGGCTTTTACAGGTTATTTAATCCACGATCCTAAGCCCGTCATTCAATCCCAATTATGACAGAAGGTCGTTTAGATCACATCGTTTCTGAGCCGTCTCAAGATTGCTCTAGAAGTGAGAGCGCTAGTTGATAAATTTGCCGCCGTGGGAGTGATGTCTGCTGGGCAAGCTGACGGCTGGCATCAGAGCGAGAAAGCCCTTGATCGAGCAGACTTTGTAGCTCAAACTTTAAAGCGGTTTCTGATAAGACGACTTGCACCGATTCAGCGCCAGCGACGACGATCGTATATTCTCCCTGGGGTTCTCGTTTGAGATAAAGCTTGATCGCCTCGGCAACGGTGCCTCGCCAAAATTCTTCGTGCAGTTTGGTTAATTCTCGCGCCAGAGTGATGGAGCGATCGCCGCCGAAACTCTCTGCGAAATCTTGCAAGGTGGCTTTCAACCGATGGGGCGATTCATAAAAGACGATCGTCCGCGATTCAGAGCGCAAGCTTTCTAAGTGAGTGCGACGGGCTTGACTTTTAGCAGGCAAAAATCCCTCAAAGATAAAGCGATCGCTGGGCAAGCCCGATGCAGTCAACGCCGTAATCACCGCGCTGGCTCCCGGAATCGGCACGATCGTAATATCGTGATCAGCACAGGCTTTGACTAATTCATAACCCGGATCAGAGATTCCGGGCATCCCAGCATCACTGACCAGAGCGATCGAGCGTCCTTGCTGCAATTTTGACAGTAGCTCTGAGGTGCGAGTTGTGAGATTGTGTTCGTGATAGCTGATCTGAGGTGTTTTAATTTGAAAGTGATGCAGCAACTTGCCAGTATGCCGAGTGTCTTCAGCCGCGATCAGATCCACCGTCTGCAAGATCCGCACTGCCCGAACGGTCATATCTTCGAGGTTGCCGATCGGCGTGCCAACAATATAAAGAGTTCCAGCGTTTGCATCCATAAGGGCGATCGTAGCGCGTTGAGGCGATGAGAAAACACGGACTTTTTATCGGTATGGTGACGCTTGATCTGATTTATCTCGTCGAGCAGATGCCAAACCGCAATCAGAAAATCGCAGCGCTCAGTTCCACGATCGCGGCAGGTGGTCCGGCGACCAATGCAGCCGTCGCTTTTAGCTATTTAGAAAACGATGCCACACTTTTAGGAGCCGTGGGTGCCCATCAAGTTAATCATTTGATTTTGGCAGATTTGCAGCAGTGTGGGGTGACGATCGCCGATCTTGCTCCAACTCGCGCTGATTCGCCTCCAGTCTCGTCTATTATCGTGACTCAATCGACCGGAGATCGAGCAGTTGTGGCGATGAATGCAATGAAGTCTGCGATCGACGTGAGTTTATCAACGAGTTTAGACGGGGTTGATATTGTCTTAATTGATGGACATCAAATCGAGGCGAGTGTGACGATCGCTCAATGCGCCAAGCAGCGAGGAATCCCTGTGGTCATAGATGGCGGTAGCTGGAAACTGGGATTTGAGCAAGTGTTGCCCTGGGTGGATTACGCAATCTGTTCTGCAAACTTCTATCCGCCTGATTGCCACACGTCTAAGCAAGTGTTGCGTTATCTCTTCAAGTGGGGAATTTCTGAGATTGCAATCACGCGGGGGGAAGGCGCGATCGAGGTTTTGAGTGAAGGCGTGAAAAGCTCGATCGCAGTGCCCAAGGTGGAAGTAATTGATACGCTCGGTGCAGGTGACATTTTCCACGGTGCTTTTTGCCATTTTATTTTGCAGTCTGACTTTTCTAGCGCGTTGACTGAGGCGGCTAAAATTGCTGCTTATTCCTGCCAGTTTTTTGGCACTCGTGAATGGATGTCTGCACACGAGTGAAGTAGATCTTAAACTTTGGTGATGCCGACATGGGACAGCATCGTCTACAAGTTTTGATGGGTGAAGCTTTTGGCGTTCGTTCCAGAATAGGTTGCGGCGATGTGACCGTTACCTACCAACTGATATTTGTAGGTGACAAGTCCTTCTAAGCCGACAGGACCGCGCGGGGGCATTTTTTGGGTGCTGATGCCCACTTCTGCGCCAAAGCCATAGCGGAAACCATCTGCAAAACGAGTTGAGCAGTTGTGATAGACACCCGCCGCATCGACTTGAGCCAGAAAGGTTTGAGCCGATGCTGAATCTTCGGTGACGATCGCGTCTGTGTGTCGTGATCCATAAGTATTGATGTATGCGATCGCGTCTTCTAAAGAATCCACAATCTTAATGGCTAACACTAAATCACTGTATTCAGTCACCCAATCTAATTCTGTTGCAGCCGCGATGTTAAGGATCTCGCGAGTCCGTTCATCGCCTCGTAGTTCTACATTTTTTGATTGCAGTGCAGATGCGGCTTCTAATAGAAACTCTGATGCGATCGCTGGATGCACAAGCAGAGTCTCGATCGCGTTGCAAGCAGCCGGATATTGTGTTTTAGAATCGACTGCGATTTTGATCGCTTTCTGAATGTTGGCAGTGCGATCGACGTATAAATGACAAATTCCTTCTGCGTGTCCTAACACTGGAATTCGCGTATTGTCTTGCACAAATCTCACAAAAGAATTTGAGCCTCTAGGAATAATCAAATCTACATATTGATCGAGTTTTAATAACTCTAGCGTTTCTTCTCGCGTGGTTAAGAGTTGCACCACTGATGGATCAATTTCTGTTTGCGCTAACCCTTGATGAATCGCTTTTACAAGGGCTTCGCAAGAACGAATTGCCTCTTTTCCACCTTTGAGAATTACGCCATTTCCTGACTTAATCGCCAAGCTCGAAATCTGCATTACGGCATCGGGTCGGGCCTCAAAAATTACGCCCAACACACCTAACGGACAGGTGATGCGCTTGAGAATCAATCCTTCGTCGAGTTGGCGGTTGATTTGAATGACTCCGATCGGGTCAGCTAATCTGCCCACGTCACGCACTCCGGCGATCGCGCCCTTGAGTTTCGCTTCGTCAAGTTTCAACCGCGCATAGAGGGCGGGGGCGATTCCAGCTAGTTTTGCAGCTTCACAGTCTGCGGCATTGGCGGCGAGAATTTCGGCGGTGCTGGCTTCTAAAGCATCGGCAATGGCGGCGATCGCTTGATTTTTAACCTCGCTGGGCTGCGTTCCTAACTGTCGGGCGGCGTTGCGGGTGTTTTGTGCCAAGGTGACGAGCGAGATTTCACTTGGCGGATTGGAAGCAGCTTGCGAGACAGTCATGAGCAGAATGCACTAGAACTTTATGATCTCCAGATTAGTACATTTTAAGAATGGCACGATCGAGCTTTTAGCCATTGATGTTCAAGGCAACCAATAATTTTGTTGGTTGAATTGATCGATCGCGCTTTCTCGTCACCAGCCAAATCTGATTGGTAATCGCATTCGCTGGTTTTAGAATTAGCGTTAATTTGTTTTCACTGACCCATTCTTCGCATAAATAATCGGGCAACACACTAAAGCCAAAACCAGCCGCGATCGCTTGGCGAATTCCTCGTAAATCAGGCAAGATTAATCTGGGTTTGATGTCTATTCTGCGCCCAAAGACGACTCGCCAAAAACGACGCACGATCGGCAAGTCTTCACCATAAGCAATCCAAGCCTGACCTCTGAGCCATTGCTCTAACTGGGTTAGATCAGCTTGCAAGATGTCTTGAGAAATCGGAATCACAGTTTTGGGAGGCGCAACTAGCCAAAAGTTTTCACTAAAAATAAGTTGATAGTCGAGATCAGAACGGGTGATTTTTTGGGTTGCAATTACGGCATCTAATTGTCCTGCTAGCAATTGCTCAACGAGTTCTTGAGCTAACCCAAATCGAATTGTATAGAGTCCATCGTTGGGTAACTGATTGAGAATTCGCTCGATAAAAAACTCTTGAGCGGTGCCGATGCGAATGATTTGAGGGGTGTTTAATGCCGTATTTTTAGTCGGAACTGATTCGAGTTGCTCGATCGCGGCAACGACTTGCGTATACAGCCGTTTTCCTTCATCGGTGGGAATCATGCGGCGGGGCGATCGCTGAAACAACAAATATCCTAATGCAGATTCTAGAGCGGCAATATGTTGACTGATAGCAGGCTGAGTTAGATGCAAAATCTGGGCGGCTCTCGATGCCGTGCCCACTCGATAAACCTCAATAAAGCTGCGATACCATTCAAAATTAACCATAAATATATTTATAGCAAACTCTAGTTTTCATAATTTTACTTTTAGATAAAGCCCCTTTAGGATGGAAGTAATCCACTCAAAGGCAACCTTTTATGTCAGCTAAAAAAGTTTTAATCGTTCTGACTAGTCATGACACGTTGGGCAACACAGGCAAAGAAACTGGATTTTATCTCCCCGAAGTCACCCATCCCGAAGCGGCGTTTGAGCAAGCGGGGTTCTCGATCGATTACGTCAGCCCAAAAGGGGGAAAAGCCCCAATGATTGGCGTTGATTTAGAAGATCCGCTCAACAAAGCATTTTTAGAGAATGCGACAAAAGTTGCTCAGGTTGAGACGACGCTGACTCCTACCCAAGTTGATGCAACGAAGTACGATGCCATCTTTTATGCAGGTGGACATGGAACCATGTGGGACTTTCCAGAAAATCAAGAATTAGCGGCGATCGCGTCCAAAATTTACGGACAAGGTGGAGTCGTCGGTGCAGTCTGTCACGGACCTGCGGGACTGGTAAATATTAAGCTGTCTAACGGCGATTATTTAGTCAGCGGCAAAACCGTAGCAGGCTTCACCAACGATGAAGAAGCGGCAGTTGGCTTATCTGAAGTCGTGCCATTTTTTCTAGAAGAGGCGCTTACCGATCGAGGTGCCACTCACACCAAAGCGGCGAATTTTGAGTCTCATGTGGTAGTCAGCGATCGGCTGGTCACGGGACAAAATCCTGCATCAGCAGCCGGGGTCGGTGAACAAATGGTAACGCTGCTCAAAGCTGTAAGCGCTTCTGCGGCGTAGAGTTTGAGGAGATGCGATGGGGGTTACTGGACTTGAACCAGTGACATCTTGCTTGTCGAGCAAGCGCTCTACCACTGAGCTAAACCCCCGTTTTTTGGAATCATCAGATCGAAGTAGTGACTTGCTACTGACCCAATCGCCTGTATAACCATAACATAGGGGTCGCGATCGACGCAAACCCATCTCCACCCCAAAAAATTTTCCCGCCTACTCCTTAAGAATGATTAAAGTTCATTACGAACTACTTAGAGGACGATCGGGTTTGTGATAGTTTCATGAGAGTGAACCAACCGTGCAGCATTTAGGAGAGGAGAACACTTTGGAATCGCGCTCAAACCAAACGCCCAACCCTGCCCTTCGAGAAGACTTTAGCGAATATGTCGCCCACCTTCAACTGCATATGGCGCTGCAAGCTCGCAACCTGATGCCCAAACTCACCAACACTGCCGATAGCCGCGAACAGTTGTTACATCAAACTCAAGCCACTGTTGAAAAACTGGTTTCTCGTCAAGGCTTCTAAACTAATTAATTTTGAGAAATGGGTAGCAGATGCGTTTCGATCGTCTGCTACCCATTTCTTTTAAAGCCAGCTCTAGCGACCACTTCACCCCAAAGCTGATTAGAATTATGACAGCTTAACTATTAGCAACACTTGGGGAGCCAGTCACGGAGCATTATGGAAGCCGAAACCATTAAAGAACGGATCAAACTGATTGAAGGAAAACGCGAGTCGTTACTTCGTTTACTAGAACAGCCCGATTTAGGGGTTCTACGCATTGATGTCAATCAAGCGTTAGAAGAAATGGACGACCTGATCGACGAGTTTAGACGAACATTTCCTGCCGAAAGCTAACGAAGCGGAATTTGGCGTTGCTGAATAAAAGCATGAATGACCCTCACCCCCAACCCCTCTCCCCAAGGAGAGGGGAGCTAGAAATCTTGTTTCTTCTCCTTGGGGAGAGGGCTAGGGTGAGGGCAAATTAATTCGTTCATACCCGGATTCAGCAACGCCCGGAATTTTATAGCAGGGCTGATCCATTGACCAAAGAGAATAGATACTGGAGATATCCCCTAGATTGGATTCTCAGCTTTATGAGCCTGATTGCCCATCTTCAAACCGTTCGAGATTATCGCACTCAACCTGATTACCCGCTCTGGGTGATTCTGGTTTTAATCATCATGGGCATGAGGGCTTCGCCCCACTTCTCACGAAGTGGGGCTACGGGATACCGCTCTTTAACAGACTTTGTTAGCCGACATCAAGCAGCGTTATTGGAGATCATGGAACTGCCTTATGCCCGACTGCCGGGTTTCTCCACTCTGCGGCGGGCGATGGTGCGAGTCGATTTTGTCTCCACCGTAGGCGTTTAATCAGTGGGCACAAGAGAACTGTGCTTCTGCCCTCAACGAGCCAGTGCCAGTGGATGGTAAAGGGATCAAAGCCAGTCTGCGTGATGATGACCAGTCTTACCAAGACTTTGTCAGTATCGTCTCAGCCTTCAGTGTCCAGAAAGGCGTGGTGCTGGGCTTAGAGTCGATGCACAATGGCGATTGTAGTCAAATCAAGACGGCTCAAGTCCTCTTAGAAAAACTTCAACTCAAGGGAGTTTGCTTCAGTCTCGATGCCCTCCATACTCAAAAAAAACAACGCAGCAGATCATTGCCAGCGGCAATGATTTCTTGATTACGGTTAAACGCAATCAGCAGACTTTGTTTAGACAATTAGAGACGGGCAGTCGTGCTCAATGGCTTTGATTCCATCACCAGAGGACTGCGATTCTTGGCGCATGATGTCCAGAAACTATTTTCCTTCTTTTAATAGATCAGCCCTGGCTCCGCGAGGAGGGTCTTCTATTTAATTCCACCCAGCTACTTAATCCTTAGAATGGCAGAAGATCAGTAGGATGGACTCACGCCTTACTTTACGTCTGTTAACGATATGCCAGTTACGCCACAGCAGTTAATTCAGTGGAAACAGCAGGGACGCGCGATCGTTGCCCTGACCGCCTGGGATTATGGGTTTGCCCAAATCCTAGACCAGTCGGGCGTTGATGTGATTTTAGTCGGCGATTCGCTGGCGATGGTGGCGCTGGGCTATGAAACCACGCTGCCAGTGACGCTCGACGAAATGCTGCATCATGCAAAAGCGGTGCGTCGTGCGGTTAAGCAAGCACTGCTCGTTGTGGATCTGCCATTTCTCAGCTATCAAGAAAGCGTTCAACAAGCCATTCACTCCGCAGGTCGAACTTTAAAAGAAGCGGGCGCACAAGCCGTCAAGCTAGAAGGCGGCTATCCTGCGATCGCTGAGACAGTCGCTCATTTAGTTCGTGCCGGAATTCCGGTGATGGGGCACATTGGGCTGACTCCGCAATCGGTGCGGCAGCTAGGGTTTCGGCAGCAAGGCAAGTCACCCGCAGAAGGAGAGCGTATTTTGTCAGAAGCGATCGCCCTCGAACAAGCCGGAGCCTTCGCAATCGTGGTTGAGCACGTTCCGGCTGATCTGGCGTTGCAAATCACTCAAAAGCTGACCATTCCGACGATCGGCATTGGTGCCGGAGTTCACTGTGATGGTCAGGTTTTGGTCACCACCGACGTTTTAGGGTTGGGCACCTGGAAACCACCATTTGCAAAATCTTATGTGAATCTGCACGAACTGATCACGCAAGCGGTTCAAGATTATTCAGGCGAGGTGCGATCGCGCCAATTTCCAGAGTCAAAGGGTTCTTAAGTCACATCAGTTCGGTGAGTTTTCTTGCTGCGTTGTCAGCGGCTTCTGCCCCCTAAATCCCCTATTCTGGTGGACTTTGAGCTAAGACTCTGGTTTCAAAGATTTGGGGGGCAGAAGTCTCGGCGATGACAAATCAGAGGACTTTTACAGGTTATTTAACCCACGATCCTAGCTTTTTTCTGCAAAATCCATTTCACGGCAGCCGCTAAGTCTGGGGCAATATAGTCGGGCTTGGTGTGATGCTGATAATCGCCGCTAAGGACGCGATCGCCATATCCCGTCTGCACCAAAATGCCGACACAGCCAGCATTATGTGCCATATCGATATCGGTGGCTTTGTCGCCCACCATAAAGCTTTGAGAAATGTCTAAATCGTGTTCCCAAGCCGCCGCCACCAGCATTCCAGTGTTGGGTTTGCGCCACGTCGTCCAGCGCGTAAATTCTGCTTGGGTGCCGCCTTCGGGTGGGCTAAGATAAGGACAATAATAAAGCGCATCCAATTGGGCACCAGCCTCAGCGTCGAGTAGCCTACAAAGCCGTTGATGCAAAGCTTGTATATGAGCATCAGGATAGTAACCTCTGGCAGGGCCAGACTGGTTAGAAACGAGACAGCAAAATAGCCCTGCATCGTTGAGGTGCCGCACTGCTTGAGCAACCCCTGACATTAAGTGCAGGTCTTCAACCCGATGAATGTAACCAGCTTCTTGATTGAGAACGCCATCTCGATCGAGATACACGGCGGGTCTTGCCATCACCCTAACCGCCCCAAACTTTCTCTAAGATGACTTGTGGCGCAATATCTGCCATTTCTCCAGTCGGGGACTTGATGCCGATCGCCCGCTCAGTCTTGGGCAAAAGCTTTTCAGGATCAGTTGGGCCAAACAGCGCCAGCGTGTAGGTTTGCGCGGCGATCGCTAGGTGCATCGGGGCACTATCCGTACATAGCATCAGACTGGCTCCGGCGATCATGGCTACCAGTTCACCGATGTTGCTAGGCGAAGTGACTTTAAGTTTGGGGACAGATCGCAGCAGATCCGCGACAAAATCATCATCTTCGGGGCCTTTGACTAAAACCAGGGGCAGATCTGGCTGCTTTTGCTGAAAATCGCGGACGATCTTTTGCCAACTTTCGACCGGATAAATCTTGTCGATACCCTTCAGCCGCGCCATCTGACTCGATCCCCCGTGAATGATCACATAGCCGCCATTTTGAATGCCCAGCCGTTTCCGTTCAATATCCGCCCATCCCAGATCCTTGGCTGGCACGCTAATCGCTAATTCTGGACAGGGCGTGTCAATGCCTAAACCCTTGAGCAAATCGTGATACATTGCGGCGGCATACTGATTTTGATTAAGCGGCACCGGATGGGTGAGAAACCAGTCTCTACCTCCACTCTCATAGCCCACACGAGTCGGAATTCCACTCAGCCATAGCAAAAAACCAACGGATTGGCGTTGCCCCAGAGCAATGGCAACGTCATATTCACGATCGCGCATCACACCCAGTAGATTTGCAAAATCTGCCAGACTGTTGCTACCCTTAAAATCAAACAAAATTGTGTCATCAACTGACTTAGAAACCCGATAGGCGCTTTGAGCGCGCGGCTCAACGACGACATCGAGCCGAGCGTCAGGATAAGCTTTTTTGAGATCGTCTAGAGCCGGAAAAAATAGGATTTGGTCGCCAATTCCACCAGGAACAAGGGCAAGAATTCTCATAGTAATCTCTTTACGGTTCTTAACGCCATATTCGCTCTTATTTTAGGGGAAGATACACACAGTCAAACGGTTTTGAAGTTTGGATTTTGAATTGAAAGGAAAATCTGTGTATCTACTCATACCAGCCGCCGGATCGGGTCGTCGGATGGACAGCGAATGGCTCCGTCAAGGCACTGCCCAGCGCAATAAGCTGCTGCTGACGCTGTTGGGCAAATCACTCCTTGCCTGGACGCTGTTAGCAGCCGACGCTTCGAGTCAAATTTGTTGGATTGGCATCATCGGGCAACCGAGCGATTGGGATGATTTCACCACGATCGTCAACCCACTCTCTTTAACAAAGCCCATTCACTTGATTCAGGGTGGCTCAACGCGGCAAGAATCGGTCTATAACGGGTTGCAAGCCCTTCCCCCCGATGCCCAACACGTCTTGATTCACGATGGCGCAAGATGTTTAGCAACCCCAGAATTATTCGATCGCTGCGCTCAAGCCGTCTTGACTTGTGCAGGGTTAATTGCGGCGATTCCAGTTAAAGACACGATCAAAGTCGTCGATCAGGAAAAGCTGATTAAAAGCACACCCGATCGCAGCCAGCTTTGGGCTGCCCAAACGCCTCAAGGCTTCTCGGTGCCGCTGCTCAAAAAATGTCATCAAGAAGGTCGAGAGCAAGGCTGGGAAGTCACAGACGATGCAGCGCTGTTTGAGCAATGCCATCTGCCAGTGCAAATTGTGGAGGGCGAGGAGACTAACCTGAAGGTGACAACTCCGGTAGATTTAGCGATCGCAGAGTTTATTCTCACGCAACGGCTAAATCGCGCCGTCTAAATAATCGCATCACCTCAGATCTTGCAACGCCGCCTCAGCTTTTTTAGCCTCTGCCGAGTTGTTTTGCTGTTGATACAAAGTTTGGGCTGCTCTCAGGGCGGCGATCGCTTCCTCTTTACGATCGCGCCCTTTTAGGGCGATCCCCAACTGATAGTGAGCGCGGGCATTTTGAGGCTCTAGCTGCACTGCTTCTCGATAAGCGATGATCGCCCGGATAAATTCTCGCTGCTCGATCGCCAAATCTCCTAGCGCTAACTGAGCTTCGAGCGATTGAGGATCGACGTTAACTGCCCGTTGATAGGCAGCCAGCGCTCCCGCAGAGTCGCCCACTTCTTGCAAAACTTTGCCCATTTGTAAATGCAGCTTGCTGTTGCTAGGGTCGAGTTTGACCGCTCGATTAAAAGCCGCTAGAGCCGCGCGACGATCGCCCTGACTGAGCCAGCCGATCCCCAAGCTAACCTGAATGCGACTACTGCGAGGGTTGAGTTCTGCGGCTCGTTGCAGGGACGTGATGCCTTCGCCGATCTGGTCTTTTTGCAACAGCATTAAACCGAGCATCTCATAAGCTTCTGCATTTTTGGGCGCGATCGCGGTGACTTTTCGATAAGTTGCTAAGGCCTGATCGTATTGACCCTGCCGCGATAAAACAGCGCCCAGACCAAGATAGGCATTTAAGTTTTTAGCATCCAGTTTAGCGGCGCGTTGATAAGCTGCCACGGCTGCTGCGTCGTTGCCTGCACTGGCTAGACTAAACCCTAAAGCATATTCAAAATCAGAATTGCTAGGATCGAGGGCGATCGCTTGCTGGTAAGCGCTGATAGCTTCTTGAAAGTTGCCTGTCTGCGCCTGAATGTAGCCAATTCCAGAATAGATTCGAGGGTTTTTCTCATCTAAGGCGGCGGCTCGTTGAAACAGAGGCAGCGCTCCCGTCCAGTTTTTGGCATCGACTAACTCACGCCCCTTTTGCAGCAAGTCATCTAGCTCTTGCTTAGTCTGATCGCCGGGTCGAAGGTCAGTCGCTTGGGCAAAAACAATCTGGGGCGATAAGGTGAAGGTGGCTCCGAGCAAGAGGCAGGTCAGCAGTGATCGCCAATGGCTATTAAGTTTTTTTGGGCTACAGAACATGAGTTGTGAACATGAAGAATAGAGTGGGTTGAATGGCAAATCACACCGCAGCTAAGATGAATTTAATGCCAATCAGCGCCCAAAAACAATCCGGCGTTGCTGAATGCAAATATGAATTGCCCCCCTAGCCCCCCAAGTTTGAGGGGAACCAGAATCTTAAAGTCCCCCAAAATTGGGAGATTTAGGGGGCGAAAGGATTCAGCCTCGATAGACAGATTCATACTTGCATTCAGCAACGCCAACAATCCAAGCAGACTATTATTCTCGCTTCTCATACAAAAAAGTGGATCATGCCTCGATCGTCAGCAATGCTACTATCACTAAGTTTTCTTGAGCAGAAACCCTATGATTGTCACCACAACTGATGTTATTCAAGGAACGACGATCGACGCTTATTTAGGCATTGTCACGGCTGAGGTCGTCTATGGCAGCAATGCGCTCCGAGATTTCTTTGCCGGAATTCGAGACATTATTGGCGGGCGCACCGCAGGCTATGAGCGCGTGTTTGAGCAGGGGCAGCGAGAGGCGATCGCCGAACTTGAGCAACGTGCCCAGCGTCTTGGCGCAGATGCTGTGATTGGCGTTGAGATCGATACGGGAACGATCAACATCGATCAGTCAGGTGTCCTGCTGCTAATCACTGCCACCGGAACGGCTGTCAGGCTTCGTCAATAAGGCTGATTCAAAAAACGCTTTGCCCTAAGTCCATCTCTCAATTCACTCTAACGATAGATCTCTATACTCACTCTGCTGGTAGAGATGCCCGACGTGTGGACGGCTTACAGTGATTCTCAAGTGTAAATCCTTTGTAAAAAACTATCGACTTGGGGAGCTAATTAACATGACATATGCTAACAGACCTATGACTGATCAGACTATTGTTCAAACTGCTGGTGAATATCACGATCGCGTCCGCTGGGGTCCGATTGTCTCTGGACTTTTTGTCGCGCTGGCTTCTCAATTGATTTTGAGCGCTTTTGGAGCCGCGATCGGAGCAACGAATATCGCAAATTCTGGCTCTCCTAGAACAGACGTGGGAGATGTTAGTCAAGCTGTTGGCTGGTGGGCGATCTTGAGCCTATTGATTTCGTTATTTATTGGTAGCTGGGTGATGGCAAGAGCTTGCGGCCCGATGAATCGCAACACAGCGCTGCTGAATGGAGCAATTTTGTGGGCGACCACACTTGCATTGAGTGCGTGGCTGCTCACGAGTGGCGTGACGGGTGCATTTGGCTTGGCTGCGTCTTCGGCTTCTAACATTGCTGGGGCCGCTTTGCCTCAAACTGGGATTCCTAATGTGAATCCAACTGCAATTCCTAGCCCGACAGCACAAGATACGCGCAACATCGCAGGCGGAACGGCAAAGGCTGGCTGGGCTTTTGTCTTGGGTTCTCTGTTGGGCTTGGTTGCCTCGCTGGTTGGCGCAGCCGTTGGCGCTCGCAGCCCTCGCGAAGTCACTGCTTACGCAGAACCGACAACGACAACAAATCGATAAACCTGAGCTAAACCCTCAACCTCTTCCCTTGGTCTAAACTCTAGATTGAGGGAATTTTTAGTCTCTAACCCAAATAAAAACAGGGACGTTATTAAATTTAATAACGTCCCTGTTTTATGAACGGGCTAGGAGGGATTCGAACCCCCGACACCGTGGTCCGTAGCCACGTGCTCTAGTCCACTGAGCTACAAGCCCCCGTGTTGATAAGATCATCATACTATCAGAATGCACCCGATGACAAAGAATTCTTCAAGTTCTTCTAAAAATTCCCAAAATTCTCTTAGTCATCTAGATGCAGATGGACAGGCGCAAATGGTCGATGTTTCTGCCAAAGCGGTGACGGCTCGACAGGCGATCGCGATCGGAAAAGTGCGAATGTCGCCAGAGACGCTAAACACGATCGCCGCTGGCAACGCGCCTAAAGGGGATGTGCTGGGCACCGCAAGACTTGCCGGAATCATGGCAGCCAAACAAACCGCGCACCTGATTCCGCTTTGCCACCCGTTGCCTTTAACCAAAGTCGAAGTGGTGATCACCCTTGACGAAGACCTGCCGGGATATCAAATTCGCGCTGAGGTCAAGACCACAGCAGAAACCGGAGTCGAGATGGAGGCACTGACGGCTGTGTCGATCGCTGCCTTAACGCTTTATGACATGGCAAAGGCGCTAGAAAAATCAATTCAAATCGAACAAATTTATCTAGTCAGCAAAACGGGCGGCAAGTCAGGAGACTATCAAGTAACCGCCGCAGACTAATCAGGATTCTGTCTGATAAAACGTCAGCGATGTGGTTCCATAATGTTTTTGGCGGCAGATCTCTAAACCCGCAATCTCATGCAATTGACCTGGGCTGTGTTCGATCGCAAGTTCTCCACTAGCCGCTAATAGACGATGGTGGACGATCGCTGCCAGCACAGGCTGATATAGCCCGCTTGCATAAGGCGGATCAAAATAAATGTGATCAAACTGCTGACCAGAAAGGTTTTCTAGGCGTTCTAACACCTCACCTTTCATGACTCGATAAGTTTGCTCTGGTTTGGCGACTTGTTGCCAATTTTGTTGAATCACGGCACAAGCATCTCGCGATCGCTCAATTCCTATGACTGTGTTTGCGCCACGACACAGCGCTTCTGCGCCCATTGAGCCACTTCCAGCACACAGATCAAGCCAGCGGCAATCGACGATCGTGCCTTGCCAAATGTTAAACATTGCTTGCCGCACTCGCGCAGCAGTTGGGCGCGTCTCTTGTCCGGGAAGCGTTTTAATTAAGCGATTGCCGTAGATTCGTAGGCTCATGATTTTGTCGAGACTACCTTGCGGCTAATGGCTGATGATCGAGGACTAGTTGAACGAAGTTAGAGAGAACTTTAAGCCCACCTGTCGAAGATTTTTCGGGGTGAAACTGCACTGCCATCAGATTATCGTGAGCGATCGCAGCCGTTACCGTTTGACTGCCGTGAGTGATCGTTGCCGCACAGATTTGCGGATCACTAGGTTCGACATAATAAGAGTGAACAAAATACATCCAGGGATCGGCAGGAAGTTGATGCCAGAGCGCGCACCTAGCTTGCGTCAACTCCAATTGATTCCAACCCATGTGCGGAATCGTGATTCCAGGCTCGTGACGAAATCGCTTCACTTTGCCAGGAATGATGCCCAATCCTGGTTCAGTGCCTTCTTCGCTTGCGTCAAACAAGATCTGCAATCCGAGACAGATGCCGAGAAAGGGTTTGCCGCTTGCGATCGCCTGCCTAATCGGTTCTTCTAAATGCCGCGATCGCAGATGTTGCACAGCGGGATCAAATGCGCCGACTCCGGGCAGCACGATCGCATCCGCTTGCTCAATTTCTCGCGGAGAATCGGTGATTTTGGTAGTCGCCCCTGCATTTGCTAACCCTTTACAGGCAGAGTGCAGATTTCCCATGTCGTAATCTATGACTGCAATGACTGGCATTGTCTCAACCCTCGATCGCTTCACCTAATTTAACGTCAGTTCGATGAGTTCTATCACTTCGTTGTTCAGTGCTTCAGCCCCCTAAATCCCCCAAAACTGGGGGACTTTGAACCTCAATTCTGGCGGATTTAGGGGGCTGCCCGGATTTGCAACCGCAGCGAAGAGCTTCATCGAACTGACGTTATTCAAGATTGTAGTCGGTTCATCGCTCTAAACTCTACCGCTCCTTTATCCTAGAAAAGAGATAGAACGACTCGCAGAAACTATGACAGAACCGATTCAGGTGATTGGCGGCGGAATTGCGGGCACCGAAGCCGCGTGGCAAATTGCTCAAGCGGGCGTGCCTGTGATTTTGCACGAGATGCGCCCTCAACGACTCAGCCCAGCCCACCACAGTGAGCATTTAGCTGAGTTAGTGTGCAGCAACTCGTTTGGGGCACAAGCCACCGATCGGGCATCGGGTCTGCTGCATGAAGAACTGCGGCGGCTCGGCTCGATCGTGATTGGCAAAGCAGACGAACATCAAGTCCCGGCGGGGGGAGCGTTAGCGGTCGATCGCGCCCAGTTTAGCCAAAACTTAACTGAAACTCTTTCTAACCATCCGCTGATCGAGTTGCGTCGCGGCGAACTCCCTCAGATTCCCCAAGATGGAATCGTCGTTCTCACAACGGGTCCGCTAACTAGTCCCGCCTTGACGGAAGATCTGCGCCGCTTTACGGGCATGGAATATCTGAGTTTTTTCGATGCTGCTAGCCCGATCGTCGTCGGCGAATCAATTGACTTTGAGATTGCATTTCTGGCATCTCGCTACGATCGCGGAGAAGCCGCTTATCTCAACTGCCCGATGAACAAAGACCAATATTTGCACTTTTGGCGAGAATTAGGTCAAGCAGAACAAGCAGAACTCAAAGATTTTGAGCGAGAAACCGCCAAGTTTTTTGAGGCGTGTTTGCCGATCGAAGAAATGGCACGACGCGGCGAAGACACGATGCGCTATGGGCCGCTTAAACCTGTGGGTCTGTTTGACGATCGTCGAGGCGATTTTCGTGCGCCCGAAAACCAGATTCACCGACCTTATGCAGTGGTGCAACTGCGTCAAGAAGACAAAGGCGGACAGCTTTGGAATATGGTCGGCTTTCAAACTAACTTGAAGTGGGGCGAACAAAAGCGCGTATTCACACTGATCCCCGGTTTAGAAAATGCTGAGTTTGTCCGCATGGGTGTAATGCACCGCAACACCTTTATCAATTCTCCTGAACTTTTACACGCCACACTGCAATTCAAACAACGCCCAACGCTGCTTGCTGCTGGACAATTGAGCGGCACCGAAGGCTATACGGCCGCTGCTGCGGGAGGCTGGCTGGCTGGCACAAACGCCGCCCGTGTCGCTTTGGGGCTGCCAACCGTCTCACTTCCTGTCACGACGATGATGGGTGCTTTGTTTGACTTCATTAGTTCTGCGTCGCCCAAGCATTTCCAGCCCATGCCGCCCAACTTTGGGATTTTGCCCGCGCTGCCACAGAAGATTCGCAACAAGCAGGAACGGTATGGGGTATATCGCGATCGTTCCCTCGCCGACCTCGCCACCTGGAGCCGCCAAGCCAAAATTCTGTATCAGGAAGTGTCTGCTGCGATCGGAGCTTAGGAATGTGAATCAAATAAGATGTAAATCTTGTGGGATAGGCATCTTGCCTGCCCGGAGACAGCCGAGACGGCTATCCCACTTTATTTAATCCAGAATCCTTAGGAATTTCGCACTGACTAAAATCTTAAGCTCATCTTAAATTGGTCTAGAATTTGCGATTCAATCAGTTATTGTGGCAAAGCTCTGGCACTGTAGCAATTCTAGAGGAGTCTAGTTTTTAGAAGTTGGTCGAGCGGTGTCACCCTTTAGACTGAATCGATCCACACAACTTTAAGCTTTCAGTCAGATTTTTGTCTCTTTTTAACTCCGCTATGGTGCAGGTACACTTTAGACCTCCACGAATCCGGGAGCGCCCCCTAAATCCCCCATTCTGGGGGACTTTGAGAAGACTTGCAGTTTCAAAGTCCCCCAGAATGGGGGATTTAGGGGGCACAAGCTGACTCAAACGGAGCAATCAACGGACTGATATACACGCTAGTTGAATCTGAGAAGTTGTACCTTAATTAAGTCCACGATCCTTAGTGAAATCGCTTTGCAGTTTCTAAATCTCAACGACTTCCAAGTTTCTCCTTCACCCAAGAGTATTTTTATGACGATCGATGCAACTCCGCAGACTCAAGTGGATACCGATCTCCATTCTGAAATTGAGTTCACGTCAGTTCATGAGCCGTTAACGCTAGCCGACTCGCAGAACCCTCTTAAGCGCGCGATCGGAGTTTACGTCACCGTCCACGGGCACTTTTATCAACCGCCTCGCGAAAATCCTTATTTGGATGCGATCGAGCGTCAGCCCAGCGCCGCCCCCTTTCACAATTGGAACGAGCGGATTCATCACGAATGCTATCGCCCCAATGCTTTTGCTAGAGTGCTGAACGATTGCGGCGATATCGTCAAGATCGTCAACAACTATGAATATTTGAGCTTCAATATCGGTCCCACGTTAATGAGTTGGATCGAGCGATATGACCTCGAAGTCTATCAACGTATCTTAGAAGCCGATCGTAAGAGTTGCGATCGGCTCAACGGGCATGGAAACGCGATCGCGCAAACCTATAATCACATGATTCTGCCGTTAGCCAATCAGCGAGACAAGCAGACTCAAATTCGCTGGGGCAAAGCAGACTTTCGATCACACTTTGGGCGTGATCCCGAAGGGATGTGGTTGGCTGAAACTGCCGTTGACGAGGCAACTGTCTCCGCGCTGATTGCTGAAGGCATCAAGTTCATCATCCTCGCACCTTCTCAAGCGCAACGCTGCCGTCCTTTAGACACGTCCGATCAACCTAACCTCCCCTGGAACGAAGTGGGCGGCGGTCAAATTGATACGACTCGTCCTTATCGCTGCTTCTTAAAGAAAGAACGCGATCGCTCACTCTCTGACTCCTGGAACCTGGAATCTGATCCCGCTCCTTACCTTGACATCTTCTTTTACGACGGTCCGATCTCGCGCGATATGGGGTTTGACAGCGCCCTCAGCAGTTCACACAATCTTGCGAGTCGGCTAGGTCAAGCCGTACGCGGGGATCACCGATCGACTCAACTGATTGCAGTAGCGACCGATGGCGAAACCTTTGGACACCACAAAGCCGGGACTGAGAAATGTCTTGCTTACGCATTCGATCAAGAGTTTTCGCACCAAGGTTGGACGGTGACAAACTTTGCTCATTATCTCAGCCTTACGCCGCCGACTTGGGAAGTTGAACTGAAGCCAGTCACGGCTTGGAGCTGCGCCCACGGAGTCGATCGCTGGCAAGATGACTGTGGCTGTGGCGGCGGCGGTCTATGGAATCAGCAATGGCGACGACCGCTGCGCGATGCCCTCGATTGGCTGCGAGATCAGTTAACCAAAGTCTACGAAGACACGGGCAAGAAACTGTTTCGCGATCCCTGGCTAGCGCGAGATGAATCGATTCAAATTGTGCGCGATCGCACCTCCACAAATGTCAATCGGTTCTTAGCCCAGCACCAAACCCACAAGCTCACTCCAGCCGAGCGTACCGATGCTCTACGACTTCTAGAAATGCAGCGCCACGCCATGCTGATGTATACAAGCTGCGGCTGGTTTTTTGAAGAACTGTCACGCCCCGAAGGAACGCAGATTCTTCGCTACGCCTCAAGAGCGCTAGAACTCGCCGGAGATGTCGCCGGAGTGCAGCTTGAAAAAGGCTTTGTAAAGCGACTGGCGCTGGCACCCAGCAACATAGACTCTTTTAAGAACGGTGCCGAAGTCTATCGTCAACTCGTGGTGTCTGCCCAAATTAGCTTTGAGCAAGTCGCGTCACACTACGCCATCAGTTCGCTATTTACCTCCTACACCTCAGAAGAGCGGGTCTATTGCTACGAGGCGCATCAACTCGACTATCAGCAACAGCGGATGGGTTCTCTCACCCTGGCGATCGGGCAACTGCAATTAACGTCAGAAATCACCCGCGAAACTTCCCATTTGGTGTTTGCCGTGCTGCACTTGGGCGGATGGGATTTTCACTGCTGCATTCAACCTTTTGCGGGGCGACGGAGCTATGCCTCGCTCAAAGAAACCTTAATGGGGTCACTCAAGCAAGGCAGCGCGGCACAAACTATCTTGGCAATGAGTCAGATTTTTGGCAATCAGTCCTACAGTTTGCAGACTTTGTTTGCCGAAGAGCGGCACCGCATTATGCAGCTTTTGACTCAAGAAACCCTGACTCGATTGGATCAGCTTTACACGCAGGTTTATCGAGACAATTATGGAGTGCTGATGGCGTTCCATCGCGACGAACTGCCCGTGCCACAAGAGTTACAGGTCGCCGCAGAGATTGCTCTGAGTCATCGTTTGTTGTTAGCACTGCGATCGCTCGAACAAGAAACCAGTGATGCCAACGATCGTCCCGACGCGAGTTTAAATTACCTGCTTGAATTGGAAGCGATCGCGACCGAAGCCAATCACCTCCACTGCAATCTAACAGCCCTCGAAGCAAAACAGATTTTAGAACGGTTGGTTCGGCGATCGCTCTGGCAACTTTTGCAGGAGGTGAATCCTGAGACGGCAGCGCGAGAAGTTCAGCGTTTAGAACGGCTGCTAGAGCTGGGTCAGCAGCTTCACCTCAATCTCAATCTTGCTCAGGCTCAAGAACTCTATCTACAGTGGCTACCAACTTTGCTAGAAGGTTCTCAACAGCAGTGGCGGCGATTAGGACAAAAGCTGGCGGTCAATGCCGCGATCTTCGCCCTCCTCACGAAGTGGGGCGAAGCCCTCCCCTAACCCCTTCTCCCA
>JAYVFW010000546.1:0-7737 GCA_043772715.1 Phormidesmis sp.
GGGAGACCCCATGCCGATTCTCGAACCCGGCAAAAGTTACACCTTTAGCGACATCTTCAAGCTCAAGCCTGACCTCGAACTCTTGCTTGATGACTTTGGCTATCGGCTCACTCGCCAATTTTTGACGTTTTCTCAATTTGAGGGCGATCTCGACCGACTCACTCAAACACAACAGCGCATTCAAGATGGACTCCGCCGAATTGACCTGACGAATGAAACCGCACGGCGCGAATCGCTGATTGCACCCATCATGATTGATGTGGCACACTATGCCGATGCCCAAATTCGGATTGAGTATCCCCTAAAAGTCAATCAGCAGCTTCAAGGCAATCTGAATTACCTGATTCGCTCAAAGTCAGAGGTTCTGGTTGTAGAAGCAAAACAAGAAGACCTAACTAACGGCTTTGCTCAACTAGCGGTCGAACTGATCGCGATCGACCATTGGGAACGCGCTCCAGATCGGACAGCTCATCCACATATACTGGGTGCGGTTTCGACCGGAACCGTCTGGCAATTTGGCATTCTTCACCGAGAGGCTCGCCAGTTTGAGCAAGATTTGAATTTGTACTCGATTCCGAGAGATCTGGAGCAGGTTCAGCGTATGTTGATTGCTGGGTTGAGGTAGAGGAAGAGATGCCGCGCTCCATTGCCGAAAAATGTCGCCAGTGCACGAAGTTGAGCGCGGAAGCCGCTCAAGAAAAATTGTGCTGGCAGGGGCAATCTTGCCACAATCGCCGCTCTTACTACCGCAATCGTACAAAGCGAAACAGCGATCGCAAACATCAGCGCCAGATCGAACAGGGCATTATCGAAGCGCCTCTTTGTGAAATGATCGCGGCGGTCGTTCACTTATACCGCAATACAAAGGAGTCTACCCTTCATGCCTATGGCGTTGAGTTTTGGCAAGGCAACGATCGCTTAGAGCGAGTCCTGCCCGTCCACTGCCTCGGCATCACCGAAAAGCAACTGATGACCCAACTGCTGCAAGTTTTGGATCGCTTCAACCAAAAGCACAAAACCGATTTGAAGCGCTTTTTGAGTTCGGTCGAACTGCATCCTTCCACTTGTCCGATTCGCCCTTGTCCCCTTCATCCTCACGACGATGCCTGAAGTGACGCAGCTCGAACTCGATTTGCAACCCTATCTCAAAACCGCTCAAGCTTTTCCAGAAACGGCAGAGATGGGACAACTGCTGACCCTGATCGATCGCTGCTTGGTAGACAAGCCGATGTCTGAGCAGTTAGAGATCGCAGGCAACACCATCTCGACGCTTTCGGACGTGTTCGGCAGTAAAGCGCAGACAATGCTCGATCGCTGGGAGGTCAAATGGAACCCACGGGAACCGATTCTACCTGGCATTGAGTTAGACTAAGTCAATGCCACATCTGGTCTACCAAAATCAATTTCCACTAGATTACATCCGACAAAGCTTACTGAGTCCTCATCCAGATAGCCTGAGATCGCCATCTCGATCACGGCTTCAATGGGGTAGCCAAGTTGAGCAGCACAAGTCATTAGCCCTAATCTGATTTTCTCTGGAAGGGTATCCATCAGGGCTTGAGCAGCTTCAGGCGAGAGATGTTCTGCCATGCTTTTCGTCCCGGCTTACAGTCAGCAAACCCGATCGCGTTAGGGTCAAGATATCCTGTGATCGCCATCTCTACGATCGCTTCAACTGGGTAGTCAATTTCAGCAGCACGGGCGATGATTGCCGCTCTGATTCGCTCTGGTAGCTGTTCCAGGATGACTTGCCCTGCTAATGGCGATAGCTGCTCATACTGATTGGAGGTTGTGTGCATTGGCTTACTCCATTGGGATTTGAGCGTTATGGGGCGGTTCTGTAGCTCTCAGAATCATCCCCTCTAGCTCTGATAATAAAGCTGGGTTTCCCCACCGACCTAGAACTTGAAAAATAATCCGCACATCAGCAGGGTTATAAAGATCGAGCCAAGCCCAAAGAAAAGCTTTATGACCTCCGTTGAAACGGATTGCGAGATTATTCGTTTTTCCAATATACAAAACCCCATAGGAGCGATGACGAACCGCATAGATGCCAGGGCGACTGGGCAGGGCTTCAAACTCACGGGTAATTTCAATTGCCTCATCAAAGTTTGAAAAGGCAAGGTAGTTCAATATTTCTGTAGCGTTACTCATCAGGCTTGGTCTTCTTGCTCAATTCGACTTCCTCACGTCCCACTGCCTCAATCAAGTCTGAGCAAGATTTGTAGCTTAATGCCTTGGCGATCGTATTTAGTCCATCCCGATCAGAAGGACTCACCATGACGTTATGGCGTTATTTGATTTCATCTCGATTGGCAGGAACGCCTTTAGCTTTAGGCATTTTATGCTCTTCCATCTTTAATACAACCATGCTCTCTGGTCCATCGTCCCGGTAGATTTGATTCAACTCAGGTTGAAAGACCCGAATGAGGGCTATTTCTAGATTTCGCATCCGGCGAGTCTAGCTAGAGTTGCACCTCATGTAGGAGACAGCTACATACTCGTTCAACGTCTTAATAACGTCCCAAACGTAGCGATTCCCGTTGATTCACCTAGGCTTTGGATTTTATCTGTACCCTAAATCGTTTCATAGCAACCCGTGCCAGCATTCCGTCCAAACCTATGGATAGGCTTTGAGGAAAAGTTAGAAAAGGGCACAAGAAAAAAGGGCAAAATAGGGGGAGTCGAAAACGAAACGTAAAATAATAAACGGCTTAACCACATTGGTGTGCTGCGTGGGGCGTGTTAGGCAGAGGGGCGCACCGCCAGAACTAATCAGCAAATCCCTGCTTCTAATTCCTATGACAACCCCGCTAGCTCAGATTGACGAACTCAAAGCCCAATTGGATGGCTACCGTCCTCTCGACCCCAACTTCGTCAAGATGCTGCGGGAAATCTATCGGGTGCGATTGACCTATAACTCTACTGCTATTGAGGGCAACACTCTGACCCAATCAGAGACTCAGGTGCTGCTAGAGTACGGCTTAACGGTGCAGGGCAAACCCCTAAAGCATCACCTCGAAGCAGAGGATCACGCCTTTGCGTTTGATTACATTGAGCAGCTCGCAGCAGGCAGTGACCCGATTCACGAGTGGGAGATTCGAGAGATTCATTCTTTGGTGTGCCGTCGCTCAGACCGGGAGATAGCGGGCAGATATCGAACGATTAACGTCATCGCAGCGGGCGGTGTCCATCGCTATCCCGATGCCGTTCTGGTGCCAGATCTGATGACGGCGTTTGATGGCTGGCTGAATGCGCCGACAGATCTGCACCCCGTAGGCTTTGCGGCAGAGGCGCACTACCGACTCGTCACGATTCATCCCTTTGTCGATGGGAATGGTCGCACCGCCAGACTGCTGATGAATCTGCTGTTGATTCGAGCAGGGTATTTGATGGCGAACATTCGTGTAGAAGAACGATTGCAGTACATTGAGGCGATTATGGCGTGGCGTAGCGGGGATGACAGAGCTTTTAAGACGATGGTTCGATCTGCGGTAGCAGATTCCCTAAAGGAAGTGCTGAGTTTGTTGAGCTGGCCCAAAAAGGACTAGACGTAGGTAGCAGAATCGTGGTCAAGATTTGGAGCATTGACCAAAATATAAATCAAGGTCAACAAAGGGTGAAACCAATGAGTGCAAGACCTATGTCCTACAGTCAGTTCACGCTCAATGATTTGAAGCAACAGTTCGGCATTCGCACAGTTGAGGGCGCACGGGTGCTGCCTGACCTTGAACCAGCCGCCGTTGGCGACCTTCTAAGCAGCATTTTAGAGGAAAACTTGCCCCTGGCAATCGCAACAGGTAGCGAGAAAGCTCGGTCTGAACTGTTGATTAGCCCTGTGCTGGTAGACGTTTGGCGACATCTTCAGCAGCAGGTGAGTCTGTTTTCAGGCGAAGACTTCACCGTAGACCCAGAGCAAGGACTGTCCGGGACGTGTGACTTTCTGTTGAGCCGATCGACTGAGCAGATTGAGATCGAAGCGCCTGTGGTGATCATCATTGAGGCGAAGAAAGGCGACCTGAAAGTGGGTCTGGGACGGTGTATTGCGGAAATGGTTGCCGCGCAGCAGTTCAATCAGCAGTCGAGGCAGCCCATCATGACCATCTACGGCGCAGTCAGCAGCGGCACTAGCTGGAGATTCCTCAAGCTCGATGGCGCGAACACCTCCACGGCTTTGTCAGTCACCCGATCTGACTCAGATCCTTCCTTCTCTTCACCCGAATCATCCACAACCTCTACCGACTCTGAAGCTCTCGTTGAAACTGCTCGATAAAACGCTTTGAAGCCCTCCGCGTAAGTAGTAGACAAGCTGAAATAGGTCGTTGGCTTAAAGTGCGGATTTCCAGCTCTCGCTTGACCAGAATCCACAGAGCGCTAGATTGAACTCGCCCCATCGACTTTGCACCAATGTCTAGCGCCCAAACCACCCGCTTAGAGCCAGAATAGCCAACCATCTTATCGAGATGTGCCCGACCTAGAGCAGCACCCACCAACCCATCGTCCAGCTTACGGGGCTTATCGAGCGCGGCTTTCAGTGCAGCCTTTGTAATCTCGGCATAGGTGATCCGGTCTGGGTTCTTTAGTTTGAGAACCTGAGCCAAATGCCACGCGATGCTTTCGCCTTCACGATCGCCATCGGTCGCTAGGATTACCCTTCGACCTTTTGCCTGTGCTTTGATTTCAGCAACGTTTTTTTTGCTGGTAGTCACAGACCAATCAGAGGTGATCTTGCTACCTTCAATCGCAAAGCCCCAGCCATCTTCGCCCGTACTAGATAGCTCTCGGATGTGTCCCATTGACGCTTTAACTACTGCGTCGTAGCCCAATTCTTTGCAGTATTGAGTGATCTTCTTCAGTTTCCCAGGGGACTCAATGATCAGCAGCAGTCCTTCTTTCGTCATCTCCCGTCTCCCACGCCGACAATATAAGCGGTAATGAGTTCTAGAATGCCCAGAATCGGGTTGAGAATGGAGGGAGATGGATGGTAGAAGGATGGGTAAAGATTTAGGGTACAGTTTAGAGCGTCAAACCCCGGATAAACCGTGCTTTTACAGTTGAGTTCATACCCTAAACTTGTAAAGCGGCTCCTACCACAAGGGGGTAAGCCATCCTGCTCAAGGTTAGAAACTTCCCAGTGTTTAATTCACCCTTTGAAAACCTTAGAAACTGTGTAGACAGGGGTCGAGAAATTGAGGCAAATCATTTCGTGACGTTATTCCGTCCTCAATTTTTTTCGTTACAAAAAGCTGAGAAAAACCTGAACACTTTAGCTAACCAAGGGTATATCGTAACGTTATGAATTTGTTAGCCGCCTTTTTGCAATTCACCTAACATTAACTCACTCACTTTAAGCGTCCCTAAATCATTCTTTCAGCACCACTTCAATGTTCGCTGCGCTGTAGAAGTCATCCCCAGTTCGCCGTAATTGGTAGCCATGATCGCCTAATAAAAGCCCTAGCCAAACTTCCGAAAACGGCATTCCTAACGCCTGGGGCAAATCGAGTAACGTCATCGGTTTAGTTGAATCGCGTTTCTGAAGATAGGTAGCTAGTCGAGCCGACCACAGAGGCACGTCTTCACCGTGAGACAACGCTCTAATCACCTGCATCTGCTCATCTTCACTGATAGGTGGCTGCAATTGATTCAGCATCTCAATCACAGACAGCATTGATGCTTTCGTCACCTCACCCACGATGGAACCATCACCCCCTATCTCAGGCTCACCCTCACTCAATAAACCCACAGGCAAATTCACAAGTGGGACAATTGGCTCTAGATACTGCTCCAAATCAATCTGCATCGTCTGACGAACGTAGAGATCGAATGCGTCCAATGTCATGACAGGACCATCGTGGGCAGTCGTGGCTTCAATCTCATCGAATGCCACTTGAGATCGCAGGGTGAACACGTCCGATATTTGAGCGATCGCTTCCCCGGCAATCTGTAGCTTGAGTGCGGCATCACCAGTTTCTAGAGCGCCCTCTAGCTCAACCCAAACGTCACTTAGCACGACTTGAGTAGGAGCCATCATCGCCACTTCTAGCAGTTGCCACAAGCTAAACGTCTCCGTCGTGAATAGGGATTTGGCGTAGCTAGAAGGTTTCATGAGAGAAGTAGATAAAAAGGTGAGTAGATAAAAGACTTAAAGAGTAAATTGACCGCCGTAGGTTGAACTAAACGAGCTAGAAGGCTGTCTAGAATAGCGGCTCAGAGCTTTCAATCGATTTAATAAGGTTGGAAAGTGGATTGACCGAGAGCAGGTCTGCTTCGTGCAGCTTCCCGTTTGAAAGCTAAGTCCAGCTAGGTCGCTTGGGGCACGGCTCGATCTGGCAGCGGTTAGGGTCAAGTCGCTCAAGAGAGGCAAACTTCTTGATGCCATAGCGCTCACCCAAAGCTAGCAGCATCTTTTGAATGTATTCGTGAACTTGAGCAGGCACCATACCGATGCAGTGGATGGGATTAACCGCCAGAATTTGGGTCTTGCCTTGCCAAACTTGAGCAGCGATCGCGTGGAGAGGAGCCTCTACGCCTGGGTCACGATAGAGCACTAGCACGGCAAACACCAGAGTAGCCAAGGGCGCTTCTACTTCAATGTCCAGGGTTTCAAGCGCAGTCTCTTGACGGGTGCGGCTACGCTTCTGGTTGATTCGATCACTATGGCGCAGGTGCGATCGACGATTGGGACACAGTTTGGCATTCCAACAGCCATCACCCTCCGTCCCGTGCAGAGCGTGAACCTGCTCCATCGTCAGAGCGGCGCACTTCTGGCATTTGAGTGGAGCCTTTTTACCCATCTCTACGACTCAAATTAGGTGAATTCTATGAATACCGAGTGACTTGAGTGGCTCAAAGTCTGTCACTGCAAACATTATAGGCTAATTTAGCTTTCATTTTACTTCTCCTTTAGAATTGTCGTATGTTGGCGATACTACAGATAATAGGTATTATCTGTAATCAAGAAACGAGGCAATTTTGAAATCTATGCCCAGAGCCATTCCAGAAATCCACATTATTCCCGTCGATCGGGTACCAAAACCAGAACCGCCCAGCCCAACAGGTTTGAGAGAATCACGAGTGGAGGAGTTTTTGCAGGTACGATCGCTTGCTCCCAGAACCCAAAAAGCCTATCGTCAGGATTTGCAGCAGTTTCTCGACTGGAGCGATCGGGCTTGGGCTGACCTCACGCCGCGTCAGATTGCCCAATTTAAGGCGTATCTGCTGCGAATCAATGGGGAGACTGAGCGACGGGTGCTATCGGATGCCACCGTGCGACGGGTGTTGGGGACGCTGAAGAACTTTCTGGGGTGGATGACTCGTTCTCGGTATCTAGGAGTTGACCCCGCGATCGCGGTCTCCTTGCCCAACCTGACCGAACCGGAGGCACAGAACTTGAGCGATGCGGAGGTAGAACAGATTCATCAAGCGATTCTACAAATGTCTCTGTCAGAGCGGAACTTAGCTTTGATGGCGGTGTTGCTGCATGGCTTGCGAGCGAACGAAGTCTCAACGCTGAATCGAGAGGATTTCGACGGGCGACGGCTCATCGTTCGAGTCGCCAAAGCCGATAGTAAAGGAGCGGTGCCGTTAACTCCAGAGGCGATCCAAAGAGTCGAGGCGTATTTAGCTTGGCGGCAGGTGCAGGGGGAGCTGATACAGCCCGCCAGTCCTTTGTTTGTGTCTCACTCTCGACGCAATGCGGGACAGAGACTGAGCTATGAGGGCATTCGCAAAGTCGTG
>JAYVFW010000547.1:0-25185 GCA_043772715.1 Phormidesmis sp.
GTTCAATTTATTAGAAGTAGACCGGATGCCAAATCCTGCTCTTTGATTATTTATTATGGAGCAGAATCTAACTTGCACTTCTGCTTCAAGATCACCTTGGACAGGATACGCAATCACAGGAGCCGAATCTTTAATGCCAGACTGATCGCTATTTCCATCAGCAGTAATAGCTAGTGTTTTTGAGTTTTTCAACTCGTATCTACTGTTACTAGAATTGCCCTGATACCACACAAAACTTGAACTCAAAATACTTGAATTACTTGAAGAAGTAAAAGGAGTACTGAGGTTTAATAGAGCTTTATCGTTAATTGCCTCCCAATCAATCGTATCTCTCCACTCAATTTTTAGAAAATCACAGTACGCCTGAAATACTAACAAAGAACAAAAATTACCTAGACGAAATCTCTTCCAACTGTCTTGATTAATGAGGCTTGCATAAGTATTCAAAGAAAACTCTGTATCAGGTCCTAAGTATTTACTGGCTTGAACAAGGGGAGTTTCATTTATGTCTGTATTTGTTATCCATCCTTTCTTCTCACATCGCTTTTTGATCTCCAACTTTCCTTCCTTAGAAGCTCGAACGGTATTGCGACCACTACGCATATTTGTAACTTTGTCAAGACGCACTTTAATTATAGGTGAGAGAAGTGCACCTATGCAGCAAGAGGTCTAACTAGTAAAACTTGAAATGAGGGAGCAATCACATACTCCTCAATGAACTCACCCTATCTGTTGGAGACTCTTATGAAAGTCAATTTGTTTGGCAAAGCGATTCCTGCAATGGCAATCGTTGTGGTACTGGTCAGTCCTGTAAAGGCTGATGCACAATGGCTCGATTTAGGGAAAGATGCCTTCAGTCAATGGGGAAATGCAATTCGTTCAAATACAGTTGGACAAATTGCGGGACAGGAATTTGTCGAATTTATGCCTATGGGTGAAGTCGATGCGCTAAAAGCACAAAATGGAGGGGATTATCATGCAAAAATCACTGATTGGTGTAACAACAAGGTCATAGATCGAGTTGGTAGAAATCGTGGAATTGCCATAGTTCCGGGAGTTTCGTCTACTTGGCGCGTTGAAAACGATCGAGTCAATTGCTATTGGCGCAAAGTCGGCTCAAATTAATTTTGCCGATAAGCGCTGAATTAAAGCCGCCCAGAATTGAACTTTGGGCGGCTTCCTGTCTGATCAGTCATCTCACTTTTGTATTCAGAAATAACTTCTTGCAGTGGGCTATTCAACGTGAGCGCATTTGTTGATGCTGAATGTTCGTAGTGCGTTTTTACTATGGATCAAGCACTCAACGTTCACAATCACCCTAAAGTCCATTTTTGTCTTGCAAGAAATTCATTGATTTGTGCAAAGTAACCACGTCTAAATTCTGAAAACTGCTACCAGTAAGCGTTTCTCAAATGCACGACCGCAAGCACTTAATGGCTAAAATCTTTATTCAGCAACCATTTCAGAAATAAGATGCGTTTACCCTGCCCTGGTCTATCATCGATCGTTAAACGCCGCTAAATATCTAATGTCTTACTTTCCTGAGAATGCCTTAATTATTCAAAGCGATCGCTCCGTTCTCTTGGAAGTTCACTCGCCCAAAGCTACGGCTGCACGAGAAGCGATCGCCCCCTTTACTGAACTCGTCAAAAGTCCCGAACACATTCACACCTATAAAATTACGCCTCTGAGCGTGTGGAATGCCCGAGCGGCTGGAATGCCCGTAGACGAGATGTTAGCGGCGTTGCAGGCTCACGCTAAATATCCGATGCCCGATGCCGTAGCGCAGGAAATTGAAGCGCTGGGCAAGCGATATGGATTAACGGTGATTGAGCGATCGGATGATGAAATTCATCTCTTACTCAGAACTGCCGATTTGCCTCTTGCAGAACTCTTGTCTCGCAACGATGATGTGGCTCCGCTGCTGACCGAACGCCTTAACGATTGCCTATTTCAAGTCGATCCCGCTTTTCGAGGGCTGCTCAAACAAGCGCTGTTAGCGGCAGGCTATCCGGCTGAAGACTTGGCGGGATATGTGACGGGAGATGCGTTAGCGATCGAGCTTCGGCGCATTAGTCGCGCTGGTGAACCGTTTGATTTACGCGATTATCAAGAAGCCGCCGCAGACGCATTTTATCAAGCTGGACGGGTGCAAGGGGGAAGTGGTGTGATTGTGCTGCCCTGCGGCGCTGGTAAGACAATGGTGGGCATGGCGGCGATGATTGCGGTGCAAGAAAACACGCTGGTGTTAACGAGTAGTCTGACTTCAGTGCGGCAATGGCGACGAGAATTGCTCGACAAAACGACGCTTTCAGAAGACTCGATCGCGGAATATAGCGGCGAAACTAAAAATACGGCACCTGTCACCCTGGCGACTTATCAAATTTTGACTTATCGTTCTCAAAAAGATCAGCAGCAGCCTCATTTTGAGTTGTTTAACGCCCGATCTTGGGGCTTAATTATCTACGACGAAGTTCACCTTTTGCCCGCTCCCGTGTTTCGCGTTACTGCCGAACTGCAAGCCCGTCGCCGCTTGGGATTGACCGCCACGCTGATTCGTGAAGATGGGCGAGAAGGCGACGTGTTCGCCCTGATCGGCCCTAAACGCTACGATGTGCCCTGGCGAGAATTAGAAGGACAAGGCTTCATCGCCGCCGCAGAGTGTACAGAGATTCGAGTTCCGCAGGATGCAGATGAGCAGATGACTTATGCGATCGCGCCCAAACGTCAACAGTTTCGCATCGCTGCCGAAAATCCTCGCAAATTGACGATGATCAAAGAACTACTAGAAAAAGAAGCCGGACATCGAATTCTAATCATTGGTGAATACATCGAGCAATTAGAGCAAATCGCGCATTTAACTGGATTGCCATTGATCACAGGAAAAACTCCGCAACGGGAACGCGATCGCCGCTATGAACAGTTTCGCCATCAGCAAATTGATGGGCTAATCTTGTCACGAGTCGGCAATTTTGCATTAGATTTGCCGGATGCCGATGTGCTGATTCAAGTGTCGGGTAAATATGGCTCTCGACAAGAAGAAGCCCAGCGTTTAGGACGGGTGTTGCGCCCTAAATCGGATGGTCGCGTGGCTCAGTTTTATACGCTCGTGTCACTGCGAACCTGTGAAGAAGAATTTGCCCGTCACCGTCAGCTTTTTTTAGCCGAGCAAGGCTACAGTTATCAGATTCAAGTGCTAGACGAATAACCGCTTCAAAACGGCGTGTCTACAGTTAGCTGAAGCGTTTGTTTAGACTGCGGATGTTCAAAACTCAGTTCTCTTGCATGGAGATGTAAGCGATCGCGACTCGCATCTCCATAAAGCTGATCGCCCAGAATCGCTACGCCTAATCCTCTGCGATCGGCGGCATGAACTCTAATTTGATGCGTCCGCCCTGTGACTGGAGAGAATTCCATTCGAGTTAAATTTTCCGTTCGCGCCATGTGCTTGAAGTGAGTCACGCTAGGTTTGCCGCGCGGTCGATCGACGGTTTGAATCGGTCGATTTTGTGGATCTCCCCACAGTGGCAGGTCAATCACTCCCTGTTCTTGAATGGCTAATCCATTTAGCATCGCCTCATAAACTTTGTGAACCTGACGCTGCTGAAATTGCTGACTAAGTTGACGATAAGTTTGACGATCGCGCGCCAATACCAAAATTCCAGAGGTGTCTCGATCGAGCCGATGCACTGCCATCACAGATTCGCCATCTGGTAGTAAATGACGAAGCCGACTCAAAACGCTGTCTTGCACATCACGATATCGACCAGGCACAGAGAGCAATCCAGTGGGTTTATTGACCACAACTAGCCATTCATCTTCGTAGAGAATCGGTAGCGTTTGGGTGAGTGCGATCGCTTCTCTCTGTGGCAATCCCGACAGCAAAAAACCCATTAACGGCTGACAGCGTTCTGCACAAGCTCCATAAAACGCTCCCTGAACTTTTTCCTGATTCGTCGAGGGAAAGCCCCACCAAAACTCAGCCATTGCCAACGGTTTGAGATGATGAGCCGCGGCATAGTGCAATAGTTTTGGCGTACAACAATCGCCCGTTCCAGTTGGCATTGAGCTTCCTGATATCAACTGTTGAAGTGACAGCGACTTGCCAGCAAAATTAGTCAGCCAGTAGTGAGCGTGCATCTGAGTTTGAAGCTGTCGCGACAAGTCTTTACGCTGTTGTTTTAGTTCACGAATTCGATTGTCTGCTTGTTCAATTAGAAATTTAAGCGGCTGTAATTTAGCGTTTTGCTGACGTTTAAGCTGTTTGCGATCGATGCCATCTTGACGGCTTTTCTCATTGAGTTGCTCAAGGGCTATTTCTAGCGATTCTGCTGCAATTTCGGTCAATCGCTGGCGTTGCTGTTGACGTTCATTTTTACGTTGATTGTGGCGCAGCGTGAGTTCATTTAACTGCGTTTGAAATTCTTGAAGCAAAATCTCGTGCTGCGATCGCTCTGGCAAATTCTGTAAAGCAATTAATTCTTGCTTAATCAATTCTAAATTTGCTAGCGTATGAGCTTCTTCAAAGGCAACTCGATCGCGTCCCGGAATTGGCGGCACCCAGCCTTCGACAATCCTGTTGCCATTCAGAAGCCCAGAAAATGCTTTAAGAACTCGCTGTTCACCAGAAGAAGTCTCAACAAGTAGAACTCCGTACATTTTGCCTTCTTGAGATTCGCTTAGCGATCGCATTAACCCTTGGGCGATCTCTTCCATAAACAACGTGCGAGGTAGTCGCAACCGCTCACCACTTTGAGGACAATAACCCTCATACCAATAAGTGGGTGAATCACTGGTTGCACAACCCAACTCAACAAAATCTGAAGGTGAATCAAGACCCATTTTGTCAAATCCAGGGGTCATCGTCTTCTAACTCTTTATCCTTCAAAATTTCGGGAGGTTTAGCAGGAGGGGCAATCAATTCTTCATCGTCCCAACTGTCTAGATCGGCTTCATTAATAATGGGTTGATAACGCTCTTTATTTTCAACGGGTTGAGCTTGAACGTTAACCGTTGGCTGAACAAAGTCTTCATCGTCCCAATCTTCTAAAGGATCAGATTCAGAAACGTCGGGAGGCTCGATCGTCACCTCCAATTCATCCCATTGCTCAACCACATCGTAGGTTTTTTCTCTCACTTGTTCGGCTAGAGTTTGCGCCTTTTCTCTCGCTTGTTCTGCCAGAATTTGTGCTCGTCCTCTTGCAGTTTCGGTTGCGGTTTTGGCTTGAGTGAATAGCGATCGTAACTCTTGAGTCACCTGACTTTTTTCTTCTTGAAGAAAGCCCGTCATTTTGGTGAGCTTTTCTTGAATGCCTTCTCGATAAATGGCAAACGATCGTACCGCTTCTTCAGACACTAACACTCGTCTATTTCCAATTTTCAAGACATAGTTAGAGGGCAATAAATAAGCGCTGCCAGTAATTCCACTCCAATCACTAGTCGCAAATAAATAATGCTCGATTACACCTGTTCTCAAATTAAACAGATAGTCGATGATTTTTCCAGCTTTATTTCCGGCATCCGTCCAGACTTCCCAATTCACTAAAGTTTCGAGTTGCCGGACTTTCTCAACATCTGTATCGACAGGTCTGGAGTTGACGAGAATGCCATTGTTGCCGATCGTGTGTAACTGATCTAAATTAAATGCCGTTTTTTTCTGCCCCAGCCAACCCGACTTGCAGATAAACCCCAACACTCGATGCACTTTGGGATACATCCACAGCACTTCGACTTGCCCTAACTCCGCCATTGTGGAGCGATCGAGGACAAATTGATTTAATAGTTCACTCTGTTTAACAACCTCTGGTTGCTGTACCATGTCAACTCAAACACCGTAAAGTCTTGACTTTCTCTAGTGTATCTTGCCACCTAAGGAATTAAGAGGTTGAATTTTGTCTTAGTTGACATAGCCTCTTTTGATTTGGCATACTGGTTAACTGGCTGTCTATCCCTGCTCGGATCAGGTCGGACACTCGAAAAGCGGTTTTCCGCTACCTGTACGGCAACTTTTTAAGGACAATTTCATGACTGCATACGCAATTATCGAAGCGAGTGGCACCCAAATGCGCGTAGAGCCAGGTCGGTTCTATGATGTCAACCGCCTCGCCAATGAAGTCGATTCGCAACTGACGATCGACAAAGTTCTTTTTGTCAAAAACGAAGGCGATATCACCGTAGGTCAACCGCTCGTGGCGGGTGCAACGGTTGAGATCACGGTGCTGAGACATCTGCGAGGTCGCAAGATTATCGTCTATAAGATGCAGCCCAAGAAGAAGACCCGCAAAAAGCAAGGTCACCGTCAAGAACTGACCCGCATTATGGTTGACTCGATCAGCTTTAATGGGGCAGTGGTCGATTCTAAAGAGTCTAGAGTCTAAACCCGTTTGTGGTGAATGGCTTTTAACTAAGATCTATACGAACTGTTGAGGAAATTATGGCTCACAAGAAAGGTACAGGCAGTACTCGCAACGGTCGCGACTCTAATGCTCAACGTCTAGGTGTCAAGCGCTACGGTGGGCAAGTCGTTCTCGCAGGCAACATTTTGGTACGTCAACGCGGCACCAAAATTCACCCCGGCAATAACGTCGGTCGCGGTAGCGATGACACGTTGTTTGCGCTCATTCCTGGTGTCGTCACCTTTGAACCGATGGCAAAAGGTCGCAAGAAAGTCAGTGTTTATGCAAAAGTCGAGGCTGTCGTTGAGGCGGCTCAAACGGTCTAACTGACTTCTCACTTGATTGATGAGCTGCTCAAAATGGGCAGCTTTTTTAGTTTGAAAATGACGGATTCTCGATCGTTAACCCAGAAATCCTTTACAGTTCGTAATCACGCAGATGAGCGATCGCACTCCTGAAAGTTTTAGACTTTTAAGACATCACCAACGTTAGCCAGCTTTATCAGCCCTATGTTTCCAACTCACCGCCCTCGCCGTCTGCGTGCCCATCCTCAACTGCGTCGGATGGTTCGTGAAAATGTGTTGACCACCAGTGATTTGATCTATCCGTTGTTTGCGGTTCCGGGTGAAGCGATCGCCAAAGAAGTTCGCTCAATGCCGGGGGTGTTTCAGCTATCGATCGACAAAATCGTCGAAGAAGCCAAAGAAGTCTACGACTTGGGCATTCCTTCGATTATTTTGTTTGGCATTCCTGCTGATAAAGACACCGACGCGACGGGGGCATGGCACGATTGCGGCATGATTCAAAAAGCAGCAACTGCGGTCAAGGAAGCGGTTCCTGATCTGATCGTGATTGCGGATACTTGCCTCTGTGAATATACGCCTCACGGTCACTGCGGCTATCTCGAAGTCGGCGATTTATCGGGACGGGTTCTCAACGATCCGACCCTAGAACTGCTCAAAAAAACGGCGGTTTCTCAAGCAAAAGCCGGAGCCGATATCATCGCGCCTTCTGGCATGATGGATGGGTTTGTGCAAGCAGTGCGGCAAGGGTTAGACGAAGCAGGCTTTCAAGACACGCCGATTATGTCCTACGCGGCAAAATATGCATCTGCGTATTACGGACCCTTTCGAGATGCGGCAGAATCGGCTCCTCAGTTTGGCGATCGGCGCACCTACCAAATGGACCCTGGCAACGCTCGTGAAGCCCTTAAAGAAATCGAACTCGACATTGCAGAAGGCGCAGATATGCTAATGGTCAAGCCTGCGCTGTCTTATATGGATGTAATTTATCGCGTCAAAGAAGCCACAAATTTGCCTGTGGCTGCCTACAATGTGTCGGGTGAATACGCGATGGTGAAAGCTGCCGCTCTCAATGGCTGGATCGATGAAGAGCGCGTCGTAATGGAGACGCTGACCAGCTTTAAGCGGGCGGGTGCTGACTTAATTCTCACCTATCACGCTAAAGATGCGGCTCGTTGGTTGGGCGCGTAGACTTTTACGCCGAATTCACAAACCACAGTTCCCCTATGAACTAGGGTCATGAATTAAATTAACGTCAGTTCGATGAAGTTCTTTCACTTCGTTATTCAGCGCTTCAGCCCCCTAAATCCCCCAAATTAGGGGACTTCAAGCCAAAATTTCCGGTTCAAATTCCCCCAGTTTTGGGGGATTTAGGTAGCTCTCCCGAATCCATGATCGGAGCGAACCATGTCTGTCGAACTCACGTTAAAGAATATTCTGAATTCTAGTTCAATCTCAAATGGTGGCGTAGAGCTTGGCGCATTGTCTCAACTGGGACAGATTGCTGAGTCCAGATTTTGAGGGCGGCGGCTCCTTGTTGAATTAGCATTTCTAGACCGTCGATCGCAACGCCTCCCCGATCGCTAACCTGCCGCAAAAACAAAGTCGGATTAGGCGTATAAATCAAATCGTAAGCAGTGACTCCAACCTTTAGCTGATCGGCTTCTGCTGAAGTGAGGGGAGATTTTTCAATCTGAGGAGACATTCCGATTGGCGTTGCATTCACCAGCAAGTCCGCACGAGGTAACAACTTAGGCAACGTCTCCCAAGCGTGAACCTGCAAGCCAACTGAACGATTCCAACTTTGCGAAAACACTTCTAGCTTTTGAGCATCACGTCCGACGACGTGAATTTCAGCACAGCCTAATTCTACGCACCCAGCAACCACGGCTCTCGCGGCTCCACCGTTGCCCAAAATAACGGCAACTGACTGACTCCAATCTCGCTGTATTGATCGCAATGGCGCTAAAAATCCTTCTGCATCGGTGTTGGTGCCGCTCCAGCCTTGATCCGTTCGCCAAACGGTATTGACTGCCCCGATCGCTTGCGCCACTTCAGAAACCTCGTTCAGTAGTGGCATGATCGTTTGCTTGTGGGGAATTGTGATGCTAAAGCCCTGTAGTCCGATCGCCGCAAATCCTTTAATGGTCTGTTCTAAATTTTCGGGCGAGATCGCAAAGGGCAGATAAACAAAATCTGCACCCATTTCAGCAAGGGCGGCGTTGTGCATCAGAGGCGAAAGAGAATGCGCGATCGGATGCCCAATCACGCCTAGCAGCTTCGTTTTTCCTGTGATTCGCGTCATGTTTCTGGGTTCAAATGGTCACGAACTCGAAACAGAACGGAGTTGGCGTGAGAGGGCAACCCTTCAGCCTTTGCCAAAATATCGATCGCGTTTGCTGCCTTTTGGAGGGCGATCGGCGAATATTGCACCAGGCTAGAGTGCTTCAAGAAAGTCTCGACTCCTAGAGGTGACGCATATCGAGCCGATCCAGACGTGGGTAGGGTGTGATTAGGCCCTGCTAAATAGTCGCCCACTGCTTCTGGGGTCGAGCTTCCTAGGAAAATCGCACCTGCGTGACGAATATTTTGCAGCAACGCCCAAGGATCATCTACTTCAAGCTCCAAATGTTCGGGGGCAAAGTCGTTTGAGAGTTCGGCGGCGGATTCTAAAGAATCGACGATCGCGACTAAACCGTAATGCGCGATCGCTTTCTCGGTCAAAATTTTGCGAGGGTGATCCATCAGTTGCCGTTCAACCTCATCTACCACTTGCCGCGCCAGAGTAGAATCTGTGGTGAGCAGAATAGCGGCTGCCATCGAATCATGTTCTGCCTGAGCTAGCAAATCTGCTGCAATGTAAACCGGATTTGCAGTTTCGTCCGCAATGATCAAAACTTCAGACGGACCTGCCAGCGAATCGATCCCAACCGTTCCATAAACCAGTTTCTTTGCCAACGTTACATAGATATTGCCAGGGCCTGTGATCACATCCACTTTAGGAATGGTTTCAGTTCCATAAGCCAGAGCCGCGATCGCTTGTGCGCCACCGACCCGATAGATCTCATGTACTCCAGCTTCTTGAGCCGCCACCAAAACCGCTGCATTAATTGTCTTATCTTTGCCGGGTGGAGTCACCATGACAATGCGAGGCACCTGAGCGACTTTTGCAGGAACGGCATTCATCAAAACCGTGCTGGGATAACACGCTAACCCGCCAGGGATATATAACCCAGCGCGATCGACAGGCGTATAACGTTTGCCCAAGACAATTTCGTCTTCTCCAAAATGCACCCAGCTTTTGGGCACTCGCTGTCGATGGAATGCTTCAATTTGCTGACGCGCTTGCCGAATTGCTGTAAGCAGCTCTTGAGAAACCTGCTGATAAGCCGCGTCAAGCTCAGAGCCACTAACTCGCAGCTCTTCAGACTTAATGGTTTGGTGGTCGAACTCTAAGGTGTAATCTAACACCGCTCGATCTCCGAGTCGCTTAACCGCTTGCAAGACCTCCCGGACTGTCGCTTCTTTATGGACAACTTGATCGTCGTGAGTGCGATCGCAAATGCGCCGCAGTTCAGTTTTAGCCTCAGTCCACTGAGTGATAATTCGCAGCATGGAGTATAGAAGTGTCAGACTTGAGATAACCCATCTAGAAAAAAGGTTTGAACTTTTCTAGCAGCCTTGCCAGTGCTAGACAAACCCGATCTTTGTTACTCTAGCTTAACTTGGATTTTTAGAGGTGTATGCGATCGTTCAGATGTTAATGCTATAGTTGTTTGTCTAACGATTCTTATGTCCAATAATAGTTATTCTTCTGGGATTTACTGTGGCTAATATTAAATCCGCGATTAAACGCGTCGAAATTGCAGAACGGAACCGTCTTCGTAACAAAGCATACAAATCAGCCGTCCGAACGCTGATGAAGAAATGCATTGCCGCCGCAGATACCTACGCGGCTCAACCGTCTCCCGAAGCGTTAGAAGCTGTGCAAACCACCCTGTCTTCTGCATTCAGCAAAATTGACAAAGCGGTGAAGCGGGGAGTCTTACATCCCAATACGGGTGCCCGTCGCAAGTCTCGCCTTTCTAAAGAAGTCAAGAAGCAAACGGCTCCTGCATCTTAAGAGATCCGCAGAATTGATGATTTTAGGTTTGTCCTGAAGGATCTCATGCAACTGATCGATACCCATGTTCACATCAATTTTGATGCATTCAAACCAGACTTGGATGCGATCGCGACTCGTTGGCGAGAAGCGGGGCTAGTTCATCTAGTTCATTCTTGTGTCGAACCCGCCGAATTTGCCGAGATTCAGGCACTCGCCGATCGATTTCCTGAGCTTTCCTTTGCGGTGGGGCTACATCCCCTAGATGTTGAGGAAAAGTGGACGGAAAGTTCTTCTCAGCAGATTGTTGACTTAGCAAAGTCTGACCCGCGGGTGGTGGCGATCGGGGAAATGGGGTTAGATTTCTTCAGGGCAGAAAATCGAGCGCAGCAGATTGAGGCATTTGAGGCGCAACTCGCGATCGCTCAACAGCTTGATCTACCTGTGATCATTCACTGTCGAGAGGCTGCAAAGCCGATGGCAGAGTTGTTGCGTCATTTCTGCCAGCAGCACGGCTCAGTCAAGGGCGTGATGCACTGTTGGGGCGGCACCCCTGAAGAAACACAGTGGTTCTTAGATTTGGGCTTTTATATCAGTTTCAGTGGTACGGTGACGTTCAAAAAGGCGCTTCAGATTCAAGAATCTGCAAAAATGGTGCCGAGCGATCGTCTCCTAATTGAAACAGATTGTCCTTTTCTGGCTCCCGTTCCTAAACGGGGCGAAAAGCGCAATGAGCCGTCTTATGTGCAATATGTGGCTCAACAAGTGGCTCGTTTAAGAGAAACTCCCGTTGAGCAACTAGCCGCCCAAACGACTCAAAACGCCTGCCATCTCTTCGGTTTGAAGATTCCTCAACCCTGCCTTTCTGCCTTTAGCTAATCGACAGAGTTTAGATCCCACAAATTTGTTGATTCGTCAACCCACAAAACCGATTTGCTGCGCCATAATGTTAGAGAGTGCAAACTATGGCTCATGAACGAGAGCTTCTACCAGGTTTTATTTTCCTCAGTAAAGCTTGAATCTGTCAGACGCTCAATTAAATCACCTCATCGATTGTTGGAAGAATTGGAAACGAAGCGAGCAACCAACAACCCACAACTAAATATTCAGGTTTTTGGATTCCCTCTGGGATTCCAACTTTTTTGCATTGACTTATTTGTGTAAATAGTATAAAATTCAGGGTTCGCGCTGGGCGTGACCCTTCTGAGGAGACGCATGACTGAGCAGACCTACACCACCCCCGCCTTTGTTTTGCCGGATCTGGTCGAAATTCAACGGGCTAGCTTTCGCTGGTTTCTTGAAGAAGGCTTGATCGAAGAACTCGACAGCTTTTCGCCTATTACTGATTATACAGGCAAGCTTGAACTCCACTTTTTAGGAAAAGACTTCAAGCTGAAGCGCCCTAAATATGATGTTGATGAGGCAAAGCGTCGTGACAGCACCTACGCCGTGCAGATGTATGTGCCGACTCGTCTGATTAATAAAGAGACGGGTGAAATCAAAGAGCAAGAAGTTTTCATTGGCGATTTGCCTTTGATGACCGATCGCGGCACCTTTATCATCAACGGCGCTGAACGAGTGATTGTGAATCAGATCGTTCGTAGCCCTGGTGTTTACTACAAGTCAGAAACTGACAAAAACGGACGGCGCACCTACAATGCCAGCTTGATCCCCAACCGGGGTGCGTGGCTTAAGTTTGAGACCGATAAGAATGATTTGGTCTGGGTTCGCATTGACAAAACTCGCAAGCTTTCTGCTCAAGTTCTGCTAAAGGCTTTGGGGTTGAGTGACGGCGAGATTTTTGATGCGCTGCGTCACCCTGAATATTTTCAGAAGACGATCGAGAAAGAAGGTCAGTTTAGCGAAGAAGAGGCTCTGATGGAGCTTTACCGCAAGCTGCGCCCCGGTGAACCTCCCACGGTTTCGGGTGGCGCTCAACTTCTAGAGTCTCGTTTCTTTGATCCCAAACGCTACGACTTGGGCAAAGTGGGGCGCTACAAGCTAAACAAAAAGCTTCGTCTCAACGTTCCCGAAGGGGTGCGGGTGTTGACTCCGCAAGATATCTTGTCGGCGATCGACTATTTGATCAACCTGGAGTTTGACACTGGCAATATTGACGATATTGACCACTTGGGCAACCGTCGAGTGCGATCGGTAGGCGAACTTCTACAAAATCAGGTGCGAGTCGGTCTAAACCGCCTAGAGCGCATCATCCGGGAACGGATGACGGTTTCTGATGCTGATTCTCTAACTCCTGCTTCGTTGGTCAACCCGAAACCGTTGGTTGCTGCGATTAAGGAGTTCTTCGGCTCCTCTCAGCTCTCGCAGTTCATGGATCAGACTAATCCTCTAGCAGAGTTGACCCACAAGCGGCGCATCAGTGCGCTAGGGCCAGGCGGTCTGACGCGAGAACGGGCAGGCTTTGCAGTCCGAGATATTCACCCGTCTCACTATGGGCGGATTTGTCCCATTGAGACTCCTGAAGGTCCGAACGCAGGTCTAATTGGTTCGTTAGCTACTCACGCCCGCGTGAATGCTTACGGATTTATTGAGACTCCCTACTATCCAGTCGAAAACGGTCGAGTGGTGAAGGATCATCCTCCGATTTACATGACTGCTGACGAAGAAGATGATCTGCGAGTTGCCGCAGGTGATATCACGATGGATGAAAACGGCTACATCATTAGTGAAGAAGTCGCAGTTCGCTATCGGCAAGACTTCACCGTTGCCACGCCTCAAGAGGTGGACTATGTGGCGATTTCTCCGGTGCAAATCATCTCGGTGGCAACTTCGCTGATTCCCTTTTTAGAACACGACGACGCAAACCGAGCGCTGATGGGTTCAAATATGCAGCGTCAAGCGGTGCCGCTGTTGCGCCCTGAGCGTCCCTTGGTAGGAACTGGCTTAGAAGCGCAAGCTGCTCGTGACTCTGGGATGGTGGTTGTCAGCCGGACTGACGGCGAAGTCACTTTTGTGGATGCCGATCGGATTCGAGTTCGCGATCCTCAAGGCGGCAAAGATATCAGCTATGCCCTTCAGAAGTATCAGCGATCGAACCAAGACACTTGCTTAAATCAGCGTCCGATCGTCTTTGTAGGCGATAAGGTGATTGCGGGTCAAATTCTGGCCGATGGATCGGCGACTGAAAAAGGTGAACTGGCACTCGGTCAAAACATTCTCGTGGCTTATATGCCTTGGGAAGGCTACAACTACGAGGACGCGATTCTAATCAGCGAACGCCTGGTTCAAGAAGACGTTTATACCTCAATTCACGTTGAAAAATTTGAGATTGAGGCCCGTCAAACTAAGCTAGGTCCAGAAGAAATCACGCGCGAAATTCCTAACGTCGGTGAAGATGCGCTGCGTCAATTGGATGAGACAGGCATTATTCGCATCGGGGCTTGGGTCGAGTCGGGCGATATTCTGGTCGGCAAAGTGACTCCAAAAGGGGAATCTGATCAGCCGCCTGAAGAAAAACTGCTCCGGGCAATCTTCGGTGAGAAAGCCAGAGACGTGCGGGATAACTCTTTGAGAGTGCCCAACGGTGAAAAAGGTCGGATTGTTGACGTGCGAGTGTTTACTCGTGAACAGGGTGACGAATTGCCTCCCGGCGCTAACATGGTCGTCCGCGTTTATGTGGCCCAGAAGCGTAAGATTCAAGTCGGTGACAAGATGGCGGGTCGTCACGGCAATAAAGGGATTATTTCTCGAATTTTGCCGATCGAAGATATGCCCTACTTACCCGACGGCAAACCTGTTGACATCGTGCTTAACCCCCTGGGCGTGCCGAGCCGGATGAACGTGGGTCAAGTCTATGAGTGTCTTCTAGGCTGGGCGGCTGAAAATCTGAACGTTCGCTTCAAAGTTGTGCCATTCGACGAAATGCACGGGGAAGAGAAGTCTAGAGAAACCGTTCACGCCAAGATCAGCGAAGCACAAGACAAGCGGATTAAATCAACGGGTGGACAAGATGGCTATTGGCTGTTTAACCCTGATAACCCTGGCAAGATCCAGGTTTATGACGGGCGGACTGGCGAGGCCTTTGATCGTCCGATCACGGTGGGCAAAGCCTATATGCTGAAACTGGTTCACCTGGTTGACGACAAAATTCACGCTCGTTCGACGGGTCCTTACTCTCTGGTGACGCAGCAACCTTTGGGCGGAAAAGCTCAACAGGGTGGTCAGCGATTTGGAGAGATGGAAGTGTGGGCATTGGAAGCGTTTGGTGCAGCTTATACGCTGCAAGAGTTGCTGACCGTGAAGTCAGACGATATGCAGGGAAGAAACGAAGCGTTAAATGCGATCGTCAAAGGCAAAGCGATCCCTCGTCCCGGCACACCCGAATCGTTCAAAGTGTTGATGCGTGAGCTTCAGTCCCTCTGTCTTGATGTTGCAGTTCACAAGGTTGAAACCAAGGAAGACGGCAGCAGTAAGGATATGGAAGTTGACTTGATGGCAGACGTAAACAGCCGTCGCGCTCCTTCTAGACCGACTTATGAATCCATCTCTAGAGAAGCGATGGACGACGACGAAGACTAAAGAGGATGTCAGGTGTCGGGATGCCACACATTCCGCACCTGATTCATTTCCCTTTCTCGATCCATTTTTCTAGCATCAATTGAATAGAGGAAAAACTACGCGATGCCAAAGCTAGAACAGCGATTCGACTACGTTAAGATTGGTCTGGCATCTCCCGATCGTATCCGTCAGTGGGGAGAAAGAACTTTACCCAACGGGCAGGTTGTGGGTGA
The DNA here is from genome assembly GCA_043772715.1 of Phormidesmis sp. Lineage (GTDB taxonomy): Bacteria > Cyanobacteriota > Cyanobacteriia > Leptolyngbyales > Leptolyngbyaceae > Phormidesmis_A. The sequence goes on from JAYVFW010000547.1 coordinate 15,551, forward strand.
AGTCACCAAACCAGAAACCATTAACTACCGCACGCTCAAGCCTGAGATGGATGGCTTGTTCTGCGAACGAATTTTTGGACCCGCCAAAGATTGGGAATGCCACTGCGGTAAATATAAGCGGGTGCGGCACCGCGGCATTGTCTGCGAGCGTTGCGGCGTAGAAGTGACAGAATCGCGCGTCCGTCGTCACCGCATGGGCTATATCAAGCTTGCGGCTCCGGTGGCTCACGTTTGGTATCTTAAGGGCATTCCGAGCTATATGGCAATTCTGCTAGATATGCCTCTGCGGGATGTTGAGCAAATCGTTTACTTCAACGCCTATGTGGTGCTGAACGCGGGCAATGCCGAGCAGCTAACCTACAAGCAACTGCTCACCGAAGATCAATGGATCGAAATCGAAGACGAACTCTATAGCGAAGACTCAAAGCTGTCGGGCATTGAGGTTGGCATCGGTGCAGAAGCGCTACAGCGGCTACTGCAAGATATTCAACTCGACACCGAAGCCGAGCAGCTACGGGAAGATATCGCGACTTCTAAGGGTCAAAAGCGAGCCAAGCTGATCAAGCGCCTGCGGGTGATGGACAACTTCATCGCTACAGGTTCTAGCCCTGATTGGATGGTGTTGGACGTGATTCCAGTCATTCCGCCTGATTTGCGCCCGATGGTGCAGTTAGACGGGGGACGGTTCGCGACTTCTGACTTGAATGATCTCTATCGTCGCGTCATTAACCGCAATAATCGTCTGGCTCGACTTCAAGAGATTTTGGCTCCTGAAATCATCGTCCGCAACGAGAAGCGGATGCTCCAAGAAGCGGTCGATGCTTTGATCGACAACGGTCGTCGGGGTCGGACGGTGGTCGGCGCAAATAACCGTCCGCTCAAGTCTCTGTCTGACATCATCGAAGGAAAACAGGGTCGTTTCCGGCAAAACCTTCTGGGTAAGCGGGTCGATTACTCGGGTCGTTCTGTGATTGTGGTCGGTCCTAAGCTCAAGATTCATCAGTGTGGGTTGCCGAGAGAAATGGCGATCGAGCTATTTCAACCCTTTGTGATTCACCGTCTGATTCGTCAGGGATTGGTCAACAACATCAAAGCGGCGAAGAAACTGATCCAGCGCAACGATCCCACAGTTTGGGAGGTTTTGGAAGAGGTGATTGAAGGGCACCCCGTATTCCTGAACCGGGCACCGACGCTGCACCGTTTAGGCATTCAAGCCTTTGAGCCAATTTTGGTCGAAGGTCGAGCCATTCAACTGCACCCGCTGGTTTGTCCTGCGTTTAACGCTGACTTTGACGGCGACCAAATGGCCGTTCACGTTCCGCTCTCGATCGAAGCTCAGGCAGAAGCACGATTGCTGATGCTGGCATCTAACAATATCTTGTCTCCAGCAACGGGTCGTCCGATTATCACGCCTAGCCAAGATATGGTGTTGGGTTGCTACTACTTGACGGCGGATAACCCGGCGGCTCAAGAAGGTGCGGGGGGCTACTATATCAACTTGGAAGATGCGATCAATGCTTATGAGCAGAAGCAAGTTGAGCTACACGCCTATGTTTGGGTGCGCTTTGATGGCGATGTAGATATGCCTGACATCGAAGAAGAGCTAGTCGAGGAGAATAAATCGCCTGATGGCATTGTCACCAAGGTCTACAACTATCGTCGGACGCGGGAAGACCAGGATGGCAATTTGATCTCTCAATACATTAAGACGACTCCGGGTCGCATCATCTACAACAAGACCATTCAAGAAGCTTTAGCGATCTAGGATTTGAACCTCAAAATCCGAAATGGCAGGCGAGGGCAATTTGAGGCGTTGGAGTTTGGATTGCCCATTCAAATCCAAACTCCAAACTCTAAAATTCAAAATCAGCACAGGTGGGGCACACGATGGCACAGAATTCAGAGAAGCAGCTTTTTCGCAACCAGGTCGTCAACAAGAAGCAGTTGACCAACTTGATCGCTTGGGCGTTTACAAACTATGGCACTGCCCGCACTGCTCAAGTAGCAGACATGATCAAAGATTTGGGCTTTCGCTATGCGACCAAGGCGGGTGTCTCGATCAGCGTGGATGATTTGCAGATTCCACCAACCAAGCGTCAGTTGCTAGAAGCGGCAGAAGAAACGATTCGAGATACTGAAGAGCGCTACACTCGCGGCGAAATCACCGAGGTGGAGCGATTTCAAAAGGTAATTGACACCTGGAACGGGACTAGCGAAGAACTCAAAGACGAAGTGGTAAAGCACTTCCGCGCTAACGACCCGCTCAACTCTGTCTATATGATGGCGTTCTCTGGAGCCAGGGGAAACATCTCTCAGGTGCGGCAGCTAGTGGGAATGCGCGGTCTGATGTCAAACCCACAGGGGGAAATCATTGACTTGCCGATTAAAACCAACTTTCGAGAAGGGTTGACCGTTACCGAGTATATCATCTCTTCCTACGGTGCCCGGAAAGGTCTCGTAGACACCGCGCTCCGAACTGCCGACTCTGGCTATCTGACCCGGCGGCTGGTAGACGTGTCTCAAGACGTAATCGTGCGAGAACTTGACTGCGGCACCGAGAAAGGGATCGTGGTCTTGCCGATGATGGATGGCGATCGAGTGCTGATTCCCTTAAAAGATCGGCTCTTGGGTCGAGTTGCAGCCGCCGATGTGATTGACCCTGAAACGGGTGAAGTGATCATTGCTCGTAACCAGGCCATCAATAATGCCGATACTCAGCGCATCGGTCGAGCCAAGGTTGAGCAAGTGATCGCCCGATCGCCCCTCACCTGTGAGGCGGCCCGATCGGTCTGTCAACAATGCTATGGCTGGAGCTTGGCACACGCGCACCTGGTAGACATCGGTGAAGCGGTGGGCATTATCGCAGCGCAGTCGATCGGAGAACCGGGCACTCAGCTCACCATGCGGACGTTCCACACGGGTGGGGTGTTCACAGGTGAAATGGCGCGTCAGGAAAAAGCCAACTTCGACGGCACAGTCCGTCTGCCAAAACTGATGCGGACTCGTCCTTTGCGGACTCGGCACGGGGAAGATGCGCTGATTGTCGAATCAACGGGCGCTGACACCAAAGTGCTTTTAGAAAGCAAAGACGGACAAAAGCAAGCGTTTTCTGTCTTGCAGGGTTCTACGCTGTTAGTGCGCGATAAGCAGTCGGTGAAAGCCGGACAGATTATGGCAGAAGTCCCGCTGACGGGTCGGGGTCGCAAAACGACTGAAAAAGCCGCAAAAGATGTCGCTTCCGATCTAGCAGGTGAGGTCAAGTTTGAAGACCTAGTGCCTGAAGAGAAGAAAGATCGGCAGGGCAATACGACTCGGATTGCTCAAAGAGGCGGTTTGATCTGGATTCTCTCAGGAGAAGTTTATAACCTACCGCCGGGTGCTGAACCTGTGGTCAAAAACGGCGACTACATCGAAGCCAATGGCGTGATTGCCGAAACGAAGCTAGTCACCGAAAACGGTGGGGTGGTGCGTTTACCAGAGCAGGCAGAAGGCAAAGGTGGACGCGAGATCGAAATCATTACCGCTTCGGTCATGCTCGACGAAGCCCGTGTGCGGATTGAAACCCATCAGGGGCGTGGCGGCGATCAATATATGCTGGAGACTAACAGCAATCAAACCTTTTTGCTAAAGGCGACTCCTGGCAGTCAGGTCACCAACGGTCAAACCGTAGCAGAATTGGTGGACGATCGCTATCGCACTCAAACGGGTGGCATCATCAAATATTCAGGGGTCGAGATTGCCAAACGAGGCAAAGCCAAGCAGGGCTATGAAGTCATTCAAGGCGGCACACTGCTCTGGATTCCTGAAGAAGCCCATGAAGTCAACAAAGACATCTCTCTGCTGCTCGTGGAAGATGGTCAATATGTTGAGGCAGGCACTGAGGTGGTTAAAGACATCTTCTGTCAAAGCAATGGCGTGATTGAGGTGACTCAAAAGAACGACATTCTTCGAGAGATTGTGGTTAAGCCGGGTGACCTCCACATGATCGACAACTTAGATGAGGTTGTGACGAAAGAAGCCGCGCTAGTCAACCCCGGTCAACAGGTGATGCCTGGATTGACGGTGGATGAGTTGCGCTACGCAGAATATGTTGAAACCCCTGAAGGACCGGCGATCTTGCTGCGTCCGGTGACGGAGTTTAAGGTTGCCAATGAGCCCTCCGTTCCGAGCCAGGAATCTGTGAGTGAAGATTCTGGGCGCGCTATTCGTCTACGGGCTATTCAGCGCTTACCTTACAAAGATGGTGAGCGGGTGCGATCGGTCGAAGGGGTAGACTTGCTGCGGACTCAACTGCTGCTAGAAATCGATAAAGACGCACCTCAGTTAGCTGCCGATATCGAGCTAATTCCCGATGAAACCGACCCTGAATTGATGCGCCTGCAACTGGTGATTCTGGAATCCCTAGTGATTCGTCGCGACATTGCGGCAGATACCACCCAAGGCAGCACCCACACTCACGTTCTAGTCAAAGACGGCGATCAAATCACTCCGGGCGCGGTCATCGCTCGGACTGAGATTCAGTGTAAAGAAGCGGGTGAAATTCAGGGGATTCGTGAAGCAGCCGAGGCAATTCGCCGCATCTTGGTGGTTCGAGAAGCCGACAAGGTGGTGATTGAAACGAAAAATAAGAAACCCACGGTCAAACCGGGCGACTTAATGGTGGCGGGTTCTGATCTGGCATCTGGCTTAAAGCTAGAAGATTCGGGTCAGGTGCTTGAGGTCGGTGACGCTCAGGTAACCATGCGAACTGCTCGCCCTTATCGAGTGTCTCCGGGTGCAGTGCTGCACGTTGATGATGGCGACTTGGTGCAGCGGGGTGACAACCTGGTGCTGCTGATTTTTGAACGGACTAAAACAGGAGACATCATTCAAGGTCTACCGAGAATTGAAGAACTCCTAGAAGCCCGGAAACCCAAGGAGGCTTGTGTTTTGGCTGAACGATCGGGCAGTGCCCAAGTGGTCTATGGCGAAGACGACTCGGTAGAAGTCAAGATCGTCGATAAAGAAGGACTGCTCACCGAATATCCGATCGGTCCGGGTCAAAACTTGATCATCTCTGATGGACAAGAAGTGTTGTCTGGAGAACGGCTAACCGACGGTCCGGCTAACCCTCACGAGTTGCTGGAAGTGCTGTTCCGGGCAAACAAAGAAACCTTGGGGATTCACGACGCTTCGATGATCAGTTTACGAGAGGTGCAGACCTTCTTAGTGAATGAAGTGCAGTCAGTTTATCAGTCTCAAGGCGTTGATATTTCTGACAAACACATCGAAGTCGTTGTGCGGCAGATGACTTCTAAAGGGCGAGTCGATGATGGTGGAGACACCACGATGCTGCCGGGTGAGTTGGTTGAGCTTTATCAGATCGATCAAGTCAACGAGGCAATGTCGATTACGGGCGGTGCCCCTGCGGAATATACGCCAGTGCTGTTGGGCATCACCAAGGCTTCGCTCAACACCGACAGCTTCATCTCAGCAGCGAGTTTCCAAGAAACGACTCGCGTGTTGACCGAAGCGGCGATCGAGGGCAAGTCTGACTGGCTGCGCGGTCTTAAAGAGAACGTGATCATCGGTCGGTTGATTCCGGCAGGGACGGGCTTTAATGCTTATGAAGAGACTGGCACCCCTGATATGGACATCGCCTATGATGGCTCGCCCGTATTTGATGACGAAGCCGATCTTAACGAGGTTGTGCTAGACGATCGCTCTGCCCGCAGCTATGGCTTAGATAGCTTTGATGAGCGTCCGAGTTTTAGCTTTGAGAGCTTTGGCGGTAGTGCAACGCCCGCTGCTGAAACCGATGTTTTCTCTCCGATTTTGGAGGAGGATGACCTGATTGATGATGGGGTTGAGGATGACGTAGAGGATGATGTAGAGGATGACGACGTTGAGGTTGATGACGAAATTTAAGTTCTCCTAGAACGCCTTACCTCGAATGAGTTTTAATGTCCTCCCTGTTGTTCAACGGGGAGGATTTTTTGTGACAGATCTGCGAGAGGACACGGCAGTGCCATGTCCGTACGAAGGGGGCGCAGGTTGATGTAGGGGCACGACGTATCGTGCGATCGGTCGCAATTGTTTTTGAAATTGCTATTATCATGATGCGATCGCAGTTATATTGGCAAACGATATGAGCAATCACCTACTTACCATTCAGAAGTTGGATCTGGAGAACTGCCCAATTCCGGGCTATTTTGTCATCAGTACGGCTCCGATCAATGTTGAAGATCCGTCGCAAATTAACAGTCAGACTGACCCAGAAATCTTTATTCAACAGATTACTCAACACTTAAAAGATCACGAGGAAGATGCAGAAGTTTTAGTGATGATTCATGGCTACAATACGGGTCAGTCGGGTGCAGAATGGTGGTATAAGACTACTTGCGAGTATATTTCTCAGCATTATCAAAAAGCGCCTAAAGGTCTATTAGTAGTCGGTTATCGCTGGTCTTCAGAAAAAATTTCTGAAGATGAATCTGGAAATTTTAAAGATAAAATCAAATTTACTCAGCAGGCATTACCCAGACTGCTGGGTTTGATTTCAAGGTTAGGAATTGTTGGAATTATTGTAGGTTTAATCGGCACGATCGCAGGCATTTTTGCAGCCCTATCTCGAACTTCTGGTGTAGAGATTTTACTAGCTTTTGTGGTTCTTTTGATTCTCTCTTTAGTTGCTATCTCACCGATTTTAACGATCGTAGCTCTTAGACTAACGGGTTACTTTCGAGATACTTTTCGAGCAACTCACTATGGAGTATCTGATTTAGTTGAGTTCATTCGGCAGTTAGATCAGGCTCTAGTGCAAAAGGTTGGAGATGACGATCGTCAAACTTCGTCTGATTGGCATCAACACCGAATTCGTCTGTCTTTTATCGGTCACAGCATGGGCGCTTTTGTGGTAACCAATGCCGTCCGAATTTTGTCGGATGTTTTTGATCCAGGGTCGATCGGAAGTTTGGATGTTAACAATCGAAACAAATGCCCTTCTTCTGAAATTGGCAACGTGTTTTGTTTAGGAAAACTCGTTTTAGTTGCGCCCGATATTCCGGCAGAAGCGATCGTGTCGGGTCGAGCAAATACCTTACGATCGTCGCTACGGCGCTTTCAAGAAGCTTATCTTTTTTGCAATGAAGGAGACATGGCGCTCAAGCTAGCTTCGACTTCTGCCAACTACTTTAGCTTTCCGGCAAAGACCCGCGACGGGGGCTATCGACTCGGCAATGTGATGGTCAGAAATCCGCTAGTACGCGGAAAAAGATCCCGACAGGTTGCCACATTGAGCATCATCAATCAATCTGAAGACGGTCAGTTATTAACTCTAACGGGATTGGGCTTTTTAGATTATTTATTTATTCGTGAGCAAAAGCCTTTATCAGAGAGACAATTGCAAGTTGGGCTAGAGGAAAATCAGCGATCGATCGCTGAACTTTTTACCTATTTTGACTGCACAAATTATCAAGAAAAGTATCGTAATCCTAAAACAGGTCAAGAGAAAGAAGTTGGGATTGTTAGTCACGCTTTAGGCAAATCATTTCTAAGCTTTAAGGATTACGTTTCTCTGAGCTTAGACTTTTTTAGTGGGAAGATTGACACCCACGGCGGATATATTTTTAGCTCTCAAAATCGTCCTCAACCAGAACTCAGCAAGCGACTAATTTATGGACTGAGTTGTCTTGGGTTTGACGGTTTTTTAGAAACCCTAAAAACAGATGCTTTTTTTGAACGATCGCTTGCCAAAATTGCAGACTTGCATCCAAATTTAACGGCAGTTCAGCAAGAGAAAATGGCTTTGCTACAAACCCTTTCACACTTATGTGGAGACAGAGGAATGCAAGTGTTGTTAGCACCTGAACGCTATCACGTTGATATTTTGGGACAGCGGCACGATCGCAACGACTACTAACTTTTAGTAAACGGTATCTTTAAACAAGAAGTTTAAAGTCTGATCAGCCGAGGCAAGTTGCAGATGGATGTTACCCCGATCGCGGTTGAGTTTAGGCAGGTTGCTTATTATTTGGATCAGCGCCCGCTTGTGGTCAATCTTAACTTTAGAATCGAGTCAGGCGAAACGCTGGTTTTGCTGGGTCGAAGCGGCTGCGGCAAAACGACGACGCTGCGGTTAATCAATCGCTTGCTGACTCCGACTCAAGGAGAGGTGCAAGTTGAGGGCGTTTCGACTCGCGAATGGAATCCGATTCAGCTACGGCGGCGGATTGGCTATGTAATTCAAGAGGTCGGGCTATTTCCTCACTTTACGATCGAGCGAAACATTGGGGTTGTGCCGTCTCTACAAAAATGGGAGCCGTCACAGATTAAAAAGCGCGTGTTAGAGCTGTTAGAACTGGTCGGGTTAGAACCCGATCACTTTGCCGAGCGATATCCTCACCAACTCTCTGGAGGTCAACGGCAGCGAGTCGGAGTCGCGAGGGCACTGGCTGCCGATCCGCCCATTTTGTTAATGGATGAGCCATTTGGGGCGCTCGATCCGATCACTCGTGTTGATCTTCAGCAAGAATTTCGGCAATTGCAGCAGCGGCTTGGAAAGACGATCGTGTTTGTGACGCACGATATTCAAGAGGCCTTTACCCTCGGTTCTCGAATTGGCTTGATGCAAGCAGGTGAGTTTGTGGTGATGGCAACGCCCAAAGAGTTTGTGAAATCGACCCATCCAGAAGCCCAAGCGTTTTTGAGGGTGAGAAACGAATGGAATTCTTAAATCGCTATGGCGAAGAGATTTTGCAGCGTAGTGGGCAGCATTTATTTTTGGTGTTTACGGCGATCGCGATTGCCGTTCTCATTGGCATTCCATTAGGCATTCTGATTACTCGCAAACCCGCGTTAAGTAGACCTGTGTTGGGCTTTGCTAATGCGATTCAAACGATGCCGAGTTTAGCGATTTTTGGGTTTCTGATTCCGGTGCCATTCATTGGTGGCATTGGGGCAAGAACGGCGATCGTGGCGCTGATTCTCTACTCGCTTTTGCCGATTATTCGCAACACTTATTTAGGAATTATGGGCGTTGATCCGGCTATTCGAGAAGCTGGGCTGGGAATGGGAATGACCGATCGCCAGCTTTTAATGCAGGTTGAGATTCCGCTAGCGCTGGGGGTAATTTTAGGCGGGGTGCGACTTGCCACTGTGATCGGGGTGGGACTGGCGACGATCGCGGCGGCAATTGGTGCAGGCGGCTTGGGAGAATTTATTTTTCGCGGCGTTGCGATCGTCGATAGCCAGTTGATTTTAGCGGGGGCAATTCCGGCTGCGATAATGGCGTTAACGGTCGATTTTGCCATTGGTTTAGTTGAGCGTCGTCTCACTTTGAAGAAATGAACTTAAAACGATTTTTCACGGTTTTTCTGTTGATGATTGCTTTGGTTACTGGAATTGCTGCCTGTAGTTCGGGGGGCGATCGCGTTGTAATCGGCACTAAAAATTTCACTGAGCAGGTGATTTTAGGAGAAATTCTGGCTCAACAAATCGAGCGCAAAACAAGTCTGAAGGTCGATCGCCGCTTCAACCTGGGCGGAACGCTGATCTGTCAACAGGGCATCACTTCTGGAGACCTTGATATCTATCCAGAGTATACGGGCACGGCTTATACGACGATTTTGAAATTTCCGGCGATCGCAGATGCCAAA
>JAYVFW010000548.1:0-2738 GCA_043772715.1 Phormidesmis sp.
TACATCTTCGGTCAGCGTTGCCAAAATTCGACCATTGCCCAACTGTTCTAGATGGCTCAGCTCTGAAGAGAGAATTTGCCGACTCAAGCCTAATCGCAGATTAAAGACGGCATCTTGTGACAGTTGCACCAGCGCCACCTGCGAAACCACGCTAGTGACCAGCGAGACGACTGTCAGCATGATAAAAATGCCTGCGATCGAGCCGATATCCCCACCTGCCCCCAGTGCCCGACTCGCCAACGCGATCAGAGCGGCACTACTCGCCCCACTGACAAAGCCTGTCAGAATAGCGATCGCCATCCTGCCGCGAGAAGACTGGAGTAAAAATAAGAGTAATTTCATTCGGGTCAGGAGCCAGTTCTAAAACCTGTTTTAGTCTAGAGGTTAACGTCCAAATTTTGAGCAAACCTCTTAAATTTGGGTAGTGTAGAGCCAAACGATCGCAAGCTGAACGAGTGCCTTTGTGTTTTCTGAAGCCGTTGATGATTTTGATCTCAATCTAATGCTGCCCACACTCTCTGAAGGAGGCGAGGCATTAAATCTTGAATCGACCCTGCAAGAACTGCCCCTCTATCAGTTTCAAGCAGAACTGAGTTGCTTAGGCATTGAAGTCGCGCAGGTTTTTGAGCGCTATCCTCTCTTACCAGGGGTGATTTTGGTTGAGCAGGGGCAATTTGTCAGCATGATTTCGCGGCAGCAATTGCTGGAGTATTTGCTGCGTCCTCACGGCATTGAGTTATTTCTAGAGCGCCCCTTGCGGGTTTTATCGAGCTATGCGACTCGATCGTGGCTGATGTTAGCGGGCAACACTTCAATTTTGAGCGCGGCACAGCAGGCATTGCAGCGATCGCCCGAATGTTTGGCAGACCCGATCGTGGTTCAACGATCTTCAGGTTATCAACTGCTAGACATCCACGCGCTCAATCACGCTTACTGGCAAATTCAAAGCATTGAAACGCAAATCAGATATGAACGACTGCACTTGCAAATGCTGCAAAGCGAGAAGATGGCAAGTTTGGGGCGGTTAGTTGATGGCGTGGCGCATGAGATTTTAGACCCGGTAAGTTTTATTTGGGGCAATCTCAGCCATGTGTCTGACTATAGTGAAAGTCTATTAACGCTGATATCTGCCTACGAAAAATCTCTGCCGCAGCCCACTCAAGAAATTGCCCATATTCGGGAAACGATCGAACTCGACTATCTCAGAGAAGACCTACCAAAAACGCTCAAGAGCATCAAAACAGGAGCAGAACGCCTATCTAAACTCGTCAATGGACTGCAAAACTTTTGTCACATAGATGAGGTCTATTCCAAGCCTGCGGATTTACATAATTGTCTAGATGGCATATTGCTGCTGCTCAAAAGCCGTGTTAGCACTGAGATTGAGATTGTTAAGCACTATGCTCAGTTGCCGCCTGTGCCCTGTTTTATTGGACAACTCAATCAGGTGTTTATGAATATCATCAGTCGATCGCTCGACGGTTTGTTAAACCAAGCCGTAGGCGATCGTCTTAGCTCAGAGTTAAACTTGCCAATCCGCGAATCTAGAGTTCGTCCGCGGATTACGATCGTCACCGATCTGTGTACGTTACGCGAAAGTGATAGTCGGTGGGTTTCGATTCGCATTTCTGACAACGGGTCGGGTATGTCTGCTGAAACTCAACAGCAACTGACAGAAGCGTTTTCGAGCAATCAACCCTTTGCCAAAGAAACCAGCTTAATCACCAGCTATCGCATCATTACGGCTAGACACGGTGGAAAATTTAAGGTCTATTCTCGCATTCATCCGACTGGCGATGACACAGAAGCGCTAACCAGCACATTCGAGATTTTGCTGCCCGTTGCTTAAGCGGGTTCGAGATAGTCAGCCTCTAATAGAAACGCGCCTCTAGCAAATTTCACCCCCCAATAACCGCCAGGGCGACGATCGATCACAATTCCCTCCTCGTTGAGGTGAATCACGTCGGGCGGACGCAGCATGGGCATCGGGTCAGCCGTTTTGACGTAGGGCGGCAGCGAGACAACGCGGACTTTAGATCCGATCGAAAATTCTTTAGCCATCGTATTAGAGAGTAAACGGAATCAATCCAGCCTACTACAACACATCGTGAAACCGAGTGAAATCGATCGCGCGTCGCCCATCTGATGTTTGAGTTAACAGGCTGACAAACTGCGTGTCCCATAAAATCTCTTGAGTCAGATAAGAATAGCGAGCGTGAACCGTTTGGGCGACAGTCTCATCGATTCCGGTTAATGACACCACAATCTCAGTTGCACGGTCTCTCAACGATTCTGGAGTTTCGCCATATAAGGGACTGTTTTCATCGATCGGGTGCATCGCAGTCCAACTCAGGTTAAAGACTGGAGACAGTTGGCGACTGAGGCTCAAGTCATAAAAGCGCCGTATTGATTGACCTTCTTCGGTGATTTCATCGCGCACCAAAAATACCCAAAGTCGAGCTTCTAAAATCTGGTTGCCCCGCTGGTTGGCTGCCCGAAACATCAGCGTGGGCACCCCGTTATATTGGGCAATGATGGCAACGCGACTAAACAAAATTCGTGCTGTCGGTCGAGCGAGGCGGGCAAATGCCAATCCAGTAATCACAGCCACGCCTAATAGACCTAGCATGGCCTCGATCGACACAACCACGTTGCCATAAAACGTCTTGGGTGAGATGGCACCATATCCGATCGTAGCCATGGTTTGCACACTAAAGAAGAATGCGTCCCAAAACGAG
>JAYVFW010000549.1:0-2737 GCA_043772715.1 Phormidesmis sp.
GCCTGATCATAGACCTGAGTGAGTTGAAGCATTTCGTAAATCGAATACTCCTTCACAGTCGGATCTTGGCGCAGGGCACGACTATGAACTGATTCCAGATTCGCTAAACTGAGCGAGTCACCAGAAGCAAACAGCGTCACTTCATGTCCGCGTCGCACCAGTTCATCGGTCAGCAAACTGACGACTAGTTCAATGCCGCCATAGGCTGGGGGAGGAACTCTTTCCCACAAAGGGGCGACTTGAGCAATCCGCATATAAACCTCCTACAAAAGTCAAACTAGATTTGGAAAGCCTTGTTTAGATCTGATTAGCTGACGAGTGATGTTAAAACGACTTGTCCCGGTAGGGATCTAAATCAGGTTTACTGGAAAATTTAACATTTGCCAAGGCGGTGATTTCGCCTTGACAAGTGCAGACGACTACACTTGTTGTATGTGTAGTACGAGGATCTGCGGAAATGGGGTAAGTAGAAATACTTGAAAGCAGTCAGGTGCGATCGCATTTCTGCAACCAGCGTTTAGAGGGTAGAGTCAGATCCCCATACATCGCTCTATGACGCTAAAGCAAGATCACCAAACGCTCAAAAATGAAGTGATTTGAGGCAGCACGAAAGTATTATAAAACACTTAATCTAGGGTCGATCTCAAGAACTTATTGCATTTCTGAGCAATTGTTCTTTTTTGTACACAAAATAAATTATTTTTTATTGCAAATTTATTCAGTTAGGATTGGCTCACCGAGTAATCCTATAGAGAGTTTACAGATTTTGCAAGTCGATCGTCAGGGAATTTAAGGCTTTTTTCTAAAGATTTTCTGATCTTTACTCGATCGTCTCCTCTCGCCCCTCAAACTCTCTAAATCTAAGCAGCAGCCAATCATCAAATTTTTAAGGTCTGCCCCTTGACTCAAACCGAGGATGATAGAATTAACACTTGAGCTAGGGGTGCCCAATTGGGCTGAGAACAAACCCTTAGAACCTGAGACTGGGTAATGCCAGCGAAGGGAAGCTGTTTATCTTGAGGAATCGAATATGCGGACAGACTGGATCGCGAAGCGAAGCGGGCACAAAAACGTGTCTCAGATGCACTATGCCCGTCAAAGCATCATCACCGAAGAGATGCACTATGTGGCTCAACGGGAAAACCTCCCAGCCGAGCTAATTAGAGACGAAGTGGCACGGGGTCGGATGATTATTCCTGCCAACATCAATCACCCTAATTTAGAGCCGATGGCGATCGGCATTGCTTCTCGCTGCAAGGTCAACGCTAACATCGGCGCGTCACCTAATTCATCAAATTTAGATGAAGAAGTCGATAAGCTCCGGTTGGCGGTGAAGTACGGCGCAGATACTCTGATGGATCTGTCTACCGGGGGCGGCAATCTCGATGAGATGCGGATAGCAATTATTAAAGCTTCGCCGATTCCGATCGGCACCGTCCCCATCTATCAGGCGTTAGAAAGCGTTCACGGCAACATCGAGACGCTGACCCCAGACGACTTTCTCCACATCATTGAGAAGCACGCTCAACAGGGCGTTGACTATCAAACTATTCACGCCGGAATTTTGATCGAGCATCTGCCCCTCGTCAAAAATCGCCTGACGGGAATTGTGTCTCGTGGCGGTGGCATTCTGGCTCGTTGGATGCTGGCACATCACAAGCAAAATCCGCTTTACACGCACTTCAACGACATTATCGAGATCTTCAAACGCTATGATGTCTCGTTTAGCTTGGGCGATTCGCTGCGTCCCGGCTGCCAGCACGATGCCTCTGATGTCGCCCAGCTAGCCGAACTCAAAACCCTCGGACAACTCACCCGCAAAGCTTGGGAACACGACATTCAGGTGATGGTTGAAGGACCGGGGCACGTTCCGATGGATCAGATTGAGTTCAACGTGCGTAAACAGATGGAAGAGTGTTCGGAAGCGCCTTTCTATGTGTTGGGCCCCTTGGTAACAGATATTGCACCGGGATATGACCACATCACGTCGGCGATCGGGGCGGCAATGGCGGGCTGGTATGGCACGGCAATGCTCTGCTATGTCACGCCCAAAGAGCACCTCGGCTTACCCAATGCTGAAGACGTTCGCAATGGCTTAATTGCTTACAAGATTGCGGCCCATGCAGCAGATATTGCGCGTCACCGTCCGGGTGCCCGCGATCGCGATGATGAACTCTCGAAAGCTCGCTATAACTTTGATTGGAACAAACAGTTTGAGTTGTCGCTTGACCCCGAACGGGCGAAGGAATATCACGACGAAACGCTGCCCGCCGATATTTACAAGACGGCTGAGTTTTGCTCGATGTGTGGCCCTAAGTTTTGCCCCATGCAAACTAAAGTCGATGCTGATGCAATCACAGAACTGGAGAAGTTTTTGGCGAAAGAGCCTGTAGCGCAAAGCTAAGAGCGATCGTCAACTAATATCTAAGAAGCCTGTTTCATCAATTGGAACAGGCTTCTTTGTGTGAATGCGCTTCCTTAAGATCTAAAATCAAGCTACTTGTTGGCATTGAAACCGTTTCTTATGGTTCAAACAAAGCCTGCTAAAACCATTAAACTGGCAGACTTTCGCGCTCAATTTGGATTGCAACGATCGGAAGATGAAACCTTTTTTCGGGAATGGCTAGAAGATCTGCCAGAGTTATCGGATGCAGAACGACAAAGGCTCGACCACGTTCGTCGTCACTATCTCTATCTGCTAGAGTATCCCGTCTTAGAAGGAGTGGTAAAGATGGTT
>JAYVFW010000550.1:0-2735 GCA_043772715.1 Phormidesmis sp.
ACAAACCGATCAGCATAATTCGTAGTGCGCCAATCTGATCAGCCGCTAAAGGAACGAACTGATCGAGCGATCGAGTCAGCGTGGTGTAACCCCAAAAAATCGCCGCTCCTAACAAAGTCCCGCCATTGCTTCCGGCTCCGCCCAACACGACGATCGTCCAGGCGTTAAACGTCAGATCCGTCTCAAAGCTTCTCGGATAGATCGTGCTGAGTTGCCAAGCGAGAAATGCTCCCGCGATTCCGGCAATAAACCCGCCTAGCATAAATGATTGCAGCTTATAGGCAAATACATTCTTCCCTAACGCTTTGGCAACCTGCTCGTCTTCTCGAATCGCTTTGAGCACACGTCCCCACGGCGATCGCACCAATCGTTCTAGCGCCCAAAACGTGACTGCTAGCACAACCACCGACAAAAACATTAGCCCATTGCGAGCCGGATTCTCACTGTAGTTGTAGAGAGCGATCGCACTGACGACATAAAGGCAAAACCCGAAAAGGGAAAGTACGATCGTCGATAACAAAACTGCCCCAGCTTCCCAGGCAGACAGTTTGGGTAGAGCGCGACGGGCAATCCACCGATAGAGCCAGCCAACTGCTGCTAGCGATCCGACTAGCAAAGCGCCTTGCAGCCATGCGGGTAAAGCATTCGCAACTTTCAAATTATGAAAGACTGTGCCAATGCCAGATAAAAATAGTGCCAGAGAGCTTGAGTAAGCGCCCAGAACCAGAACGTTTTTAGCCAGTAGAGAGGATTCTACTCGTTTTGTTCGCTGTCGTGCCCACTTCCACAAACTGCGAAGCGCTAGCCCCGCGATCGCCGTGATCACCGCAATCATTCCCCAACGAGTTAAAATTGTGGGTCGAGTCAGACCTGCGAGGGGTAAAGAATAGCCCTGTACGCCGAAAGAGCCACGAGTCAGCCATTCTTCATTTAGGGCGACTAGACGCACGACTTCAGACACGCCGATCGTCACGATCGCCAAATAATCTTCTCGCAGTCGCAGTGTTGACAAGCCGATTAACAACCCCAGCAGCGCTGCAACGGCTCCCCCGATCAACACTGCCCAAATCGTCGGCACCCCCGCTAAACTCAGCAACACGGTAGTGTAGGCTCCGAGTGCCAAAAATGCCGCGTGTCCAAAGTTGATTAAGCCCGTAAACCCCCAGTGCAGATTTAAACCCAAGCTAAACAGCGCGTAGATTGCCGTGAAAATAATTAGCGAGACGAGATAACCGACCATAGGAAGGAAAATGGAGAATTAACTGAAATCGTACCGCACCAAGCGACGCGATCCGTAGCGGTTGCAACGCTTGCGATTTTTGGCGGTGCTGAATTCAGATATGAATCTTTGGGTCGCGGCATTGCCGAAAGCCCCCTAAGTCCCCCACAAGTGAGGGACTTTGAGCGTTCGGAAGTCCCCCAGAATGGGGGTTGGGGGGCAAATTCATAGAACCGTTCAGCAACGCCCGATTTTTTTTGCCGCGATATCTCAGAAAAAATTGGGCACTCTCAAACTATACAGAATCGCCGATCGTGTAGTGTGCCCCGTTATGAATCTGTTTCGCAGTCGTGCTCATCATCTTATTGACAACCTCTCTGATCAGGAACTAGGAAGCTTGTGGATCGAGTTAGAAACGCTCTATCACGATCTCTATATGCTGAAAGCAGTAGAAGCCTCGCAGCACACTCACCGCCCCGGAGACACGCTGACCCGTGAAGATGCTCTGCGCTTGCTGCCCCTGATCCACGCTTCTTCACGCGCCTTATGAAGACCAACGAATCAGGCTCAATGAGTGGGCGGTTGCTGCCAGCGCGGATGGAAGTTCGTTACGATCGCATCTTTTTAATTGATCTGAAAAGCCTCGAATCTTCTGCGTTTCAAAAAATTCAGCAATTTGTCTTCGGCGAGTTTTTTCAAATCAATCAGCTTCGAGATTTGCGCGAGTTTCAAACGCTCGGCTCTAGTGAAATTCTCTACCGCTTCACCCTCGATAGCTATTTGATCAGCATTGAGATTACGGGTCAGATTATTAAGTTCTTGCGAATTTTGCCAAAACCGAATATTTGAAGTGCGATCGACAAACGCTTCGGCAATTCTCTCAACCACCTGGTATTAGTGAAGATCCACACGTCTATCGCTCGTTCTTTAGCCCATATTCTTAAGTTTCTCCCTCAAGTTTTTCGCACCTGGTCACTAGCCCCTATAAACTGTTGGGTGGCGACCTCACAAAGGGCAAAGGATTTTATGGACTCGGCTGCACTCTGGCAACGCTATCAAGACTGGCTTTACTACCACGCCGGGTTAGGATTCTATCTTGATGTCAGTCGGATGCGGTTTGATGACGGGTTTGTTCAACAGCTAAAACCCAAATTCGACCAGGCATTTCAAGCAATGGCAGCGCTAGAATCTGGCGCGATCGCCAACCCTGACGAAAACCGCATGGTCGGTCACTATTGGCTCCGTGACCCCGATTTGGCTCCTAGCGCTGACTTTAAGCAAGACATCGTGCAAACGATCAAGGATATTGAGTCGTTTGTCCAGAAAATCCACTCTGGCGCGATTTGCCCACCCCAAGCTGAGAAATTTACCGATGTTTTGTCGATCGGCATTGGTGGCTCGGCGCTAGGACCCGAATTCATCGCAGGGGCACTGTCTCCCGATTTTCCGCCAATGGCGATTCACTTTATTGACAACACCGACCCCGCAGGTATCGATCGAGTGCTGGCTCGAATTG
>JAYVFW010000551.1:0-2734 GCA_043772715.1 Phormidesmis sp.
AGGGGAACCAGAATCTTAAAGTCCCCCAAAATTGGGGGATTTAGGGGGCGAAAGGATTCAGCCTCGATAGACAGATTCATACTTGCATTCAGCAACGCCGATTTCTGCTTTGTTTAATTCACGAGCCTAAAGTTCTTCTCAAGATGCTGTTAGTTCGCTTAAATCGACTGCGCCCAGTGTTTTGAGCGTTGATTTTTGCGCGTCGGTTGAGCCGGTCATGCCCGTAATATTCATGCCCTCATAGGGTCGCGGATTGCGTAACACTTCTAGACAGGCTCCGGTTTTTGCATCCCAAAGGCGCATGGTTTCGTCTTCGCTGCCACTGGCGATCGTCGTGCCATCGCTGCTACAAGCCACTGACCAGACGCGATCGTGGTGTCCTGACAAGATTTGCTCACAAACTCCAGTGTTGGCATTCCAGAATTTGAGCGTGTGATCTAATCCACCACTGATGATCGTGGTTTCATCAGCGTTGAAGATGGCAGACTTGACGCAATCTCGATCGTGCAGCGTTTGCAAACAGTCCCCAGTTTGGATCTTCCAGCGTTTAACGGTGTGATCGTCACTGCTGCTGAGTAGCGTTTGCTGATCACGGCTGAAGGTGACTGAGCAGACGCGCCCAGTGTGCCCTTTTAATGATGTGAGCAGTTCGTCAGTGTGCGGGTTCCAAAGCTGAATGTGGTGATCTTCAAGTCCGATCGCGACCCATTCTCCATCAGGGCTGAAGGCAATTGACCAGATGCGGCTTGTGGTGTTTAAGACGTGCAGACCGTCTCCAGTCGCGATGTCCCACAGCCGAATGGTCTGATCAAAGCCAGCACTCACAAGCTGTTGTCCATCAGGGCTAAATGCCACTGACCACACCCAGTTAGTATGTCCGCGCAAAATCTTGAGGCACTGCCCTGTTTGGCGATCCCACAGGCGGATGGTTTGGTCAAAACTGCCGCTCGCTAGGGTTTGCCCATCGGGGCTAAATGCCACTGACCACACCCAGTTCGTATGTCCGCACATGGTTTTTAGACACTGCCCCGATCGATCCCACAATCTGAGGGTGTGATCGGCGCTGGTGCTGGCGATGGTTTGGCTGTCGGGGCTAAAGGCGACCGACAACACAAAATTGGTGTAGCCCTGAAAGGTCTTGAAGCATTCACCCGTGAGGCAGTTCCACAGCCGCACCGATTGATCGGCGCTGCCGCTTGCTAACATCTGACCATTGGGGCTAAATGCCACCGATCGCACGGGTGCCGTATGCCCCTGTAAGGTTTTTAGGCACTGTCCGGTTTGCCAATCCCACAGCTTGACGGTGCGATCGAAGCTGCTGCTTGCCACTCGCTGACCATCGGGGCTAAAACTGACGCAGCGAATCTCATTGGTGTGTCCGGTTAAGGTGGTCAAACAGCGCTCTGTTTCCAGATCCCACAGCTTAACGGTGTGGTCTTGACTGCCACTCACCACCGTCTGACCATTAGGGCTAAATGCCACGCCGCGCACACCGCTCGTGTGTCCGGTTAAGGTTTTGAGACAGTCTCCGGTTTGAATGTTCCACAGTTTGAGGGTGCGATCGTCGCTGCCACTTACCAACTTTTGACCATCGGGGCTGAAGGCGATCGAGCAAACCCAGTGCTGATGTTGATCTAAAATTCGGAGACATTTCCCGGTCTGAAGATCCCAGACTCGAATAGTGCCATCCACACTGCTACTCGCCACGATTTGATCAACCGGACTAAATGCCACCGAGACGAGCCAATCGCTGTGTCCTTCAAAGGTTTGCAAACACTGCCCGGTTTTCACCTCCCACAGCTTGACAGTTTTATCGACGCTGCCGCTAATCAAGGTTTGACCATCGGGGCTGAAGGCGATCGAGCAGACCCAGTGCTGATGTCCCTGACAGGTGAGCAGTTTGAGCCGATGCCGCAGCAGGATGCCATCACGATCGCACAGTTGCCACAGATGAATGTCTCCTGCCGTGTCGCTTGCCGCCAGCACACTGCCATCAGGACTAAACGCCACCGACCAAACATTGCCCAGCGTGTCAGAGAACACCGATTTGCTTAAATCAGCATGGCTGAAGTTGACCTGATGCAAATTTGCCCCTTGCAGGTGAGCTTGCCACACAGCTAAACCAGAAAAGTCAGCGCCAGTCAGATCGGCGTTGAGTTGCCGCAGCAAGTTGATCACATTTCCAGCACCATACCCTGTTGCACAATCAACCTGTTTTTGGAGGGTCAACAGCACTTGCTTGAGCTTTTTCTCGATCTCTGATTTGCAGTGAGTTGGAGCCATTAAGCGATCGAGCAAGGGTTGCACAATCATCCGAATCTGATTCTCGCGCACCTGATCTTCAACATCGGCTTTCATTAACGCATGGCTCATTAATAAATGTAAATCTTGCGTCAGAATTTCTTGATACACCTGGTCAATCAGCTTTTCAGCGACATACTCCATCACCACAGGTTGCAGGGTGAAGCTTGCGCCGTGTTTTTCGATCAGAGGTCTGCGGGCTAGAGATGCAAGCGCTTCCATGAGATGACGCTTTTGCACCGTAGGCACCAAATCTGCGGCAAAGTCGGCTAGCGACGCACCTTCTCGGTTAATCGCTAACCAGTACATGATTTGTTTTTCTAGATCAGAGAGGCGATCGAACTGCTGATCCAACAGGTCAGAAATATCGCCAAACACGGCGGTGCCTTGGCTGAGAAACTCTGCCACATCATGATCAAACAGTTCTTGAATC
>JAYVFW010000552.1:0-7674 GCA_043772715.1 Phormidesmis sp.
CCCTCCGCTAGTTTTTTCCACACAGTCGAGCCAGCGATCGCTCTACATCACATCGCCAGTTTATTAACGTGATCTAACATTTGCAACCCGTGGATCAGAGACGATCCGCCCCGAATTGCCGTCGCGACGTGTACGGCTTCGGTCATTTGCTCTAGGTCTGAGCCTTGCTGCAACGACTCTTTGCTATAAGCCTCAATGCAATAAGGACACTGAACGGTGTGAGCAACTGCCAACGCAATCAAGGCTTTTTCTCGCTTTGACAATGCCCCTTCTGCAAACACGGCTCCATAATATGCAAAAAACTTTTCCGCCAACTCAGGGTTGCCCTCGCCGATTTGACCAAAATGGGGCAAGTGTTCGGGCTTGTAATAGTTATCCATAGGGCTTCTCCTCCGATATGCTTAACTTGAGTGAGTTCTCACGCATTTTCAAACTAACTATGAAACGTTCTCTTGCGATCGCGTTCTCTCTGAGCTTAACGTTAGGCGCGGCTGTGATGGCGGTCAATCCGACTCAGGTGCAAAAATTGCTCAACTCTGGCGACTGCGCTAACTGTGATTTATCAGAGGCGAGTCTCTATAGCTATGTTTTAGATGGCGTTAATTTGACGGGTGCTAATTTGAGTGCGGCAGCGCTGCAAGGCTCTAAACTCAATTCAGCAAATTTGAGCAATGTGAAGGGCGATCTAGCAAATTTAGCGCTCGTAGAATTGAAAGATGCCAACTTGCAGGGCGCAAACTTAACTAAAGCCAATCTGTTTGGAGCCGATTTAAGAAATGCTGATCTGTCGGGTGCAAATTTACAAGAAGCGATCTTAGAAGGAGCCGATCTCAGAGGCGCAAATCTCAATCAAGCCAATCTTCAAAAAGCCAATTTTGTGAAAGCAAAAATGGCAGGTGCAACGCTAGAAGGTGCAAAACTTGGAGGCGCCAGAATGCCAGACGGCAGCGAATATAAACAGCAAAAATGACGCTAATCAAATCACCAAATCGCATTCAGATTGAGAACAAACCCAGGTAAGATTTCCTCTCCTAAAAGCTGAATGGGAGTGTCTAAAACTTCTACTGATCTTCCTAAACGATAAACTTCAACTTGACGATTTTGGGGATTGATTAACCAGGCAAGTTTGACACCACTCTCTAGATATTCCTGCATTTTGGTTCGAGCATCTCTCAAAGTGTCTGTTGGCGACATCAGTTCTAAAACAAAGTCAGGCACGATCGCAGGAAACCGTTTCTTTTGATCAGAGGTGAGTGTCTCCCAGCGATCGCGCCGAATCCATGCCACATCAGGAGAGCGATTGGCTCCGTTGGGTGACTTAAAGCAAGTCGAAGAATCGAACACTTCACCCAATTGAGTTTGCCGATTCCAGATCACAAAATCGGCAGTTAACTCCGCGTTCGATCGTCCAGTTTCTCCCCCTGTAGGCGGCATAATGATTAGCTCTCCTTGGGCATTGCGTTCAAATTTCACCTCTGGATTTGACCGACAAAGCTGATAAAACTGCTCGTCAGTCATCTGGATCACAGAGTTGAAATTGATAGTGTAAACCGTCATGTCAGCACTTCCGCAGCTTGACGAGATTGGATTTCTAAATAGACGAGCAGGGCGTTAATGTCGGCAGGATTTACGCCGCCGATGCGAGTCGCTTGTCCGATCGTCATTGGTTTGACTTTCGCTAACTTCTCTCTCGACTCTTTTGAGAGGGTGGCGATCGCAGCATAATCTAAATCGTCTGGCAGCTTGCGGTGTTCTTGACGAGCGGTTTGATCAATCTGCTGCTGCTGACGTTGAATATAGCCAGAATATTTGATGTCAATTTCTGCGCCTTCTTTTTCAGCCCGATCGAGCGAAGTGTTTGCTAATCCATGTCGTTCTAAATCCACGTAGTGAAACCCAGAGCGACGTAAAAGTTCTGCTAATGTGATTGAACCTTTAATCGCTTGTTGTGTGTTTTCAGCAATTACTCTGCCAATCTCATCGCGTTCTTTGATGCGTGTCTCGTGCAATCGTTCTTTTTCAGCCGTGATGTTTGCTTGCTTGGTTGTGTAGAGTTGCCAGCGACGATCGTCGATCAGCCCAATTTCTCGACCGAGTGACGTGAGACGCTGATCGGCATTGTCCGATCGTAGGAGTAACCGATATTCCGATCGCGAGGTCAACACCCGATAAGGTTCGCGCAAATCTTTGGTGCACAAATCATCGAGCAGCGTACCGATATAGCTATGCTCACGCGGGAAGACAATCATCTCTTGATGGTGACAGAATCGAGCCGCATTCACACCTGCGACTAAGCCTTGAGCCGCCGCTTCTTCATAGCCTGTCGTGCCGTTGATCTGACCTGCACAAAACAGTCCATCTACTTTTTTAGTCATCAGTGTGGGATAGCACTGCGTCGCTGGTAGATAGTCATAATCGACCGCGTAGGCAGGACGCAACATCGTGCAATTTTCTAGACCAGGGAGCGATCGCAACATCTGCAATTGAATCGTTTCGGGCAACCCGGTTGAGAACCCCTGAATATAAAGCTCTGGAGTGTCGCGTCCTTCTGGCTCAATAAAAATCTGATGGCTCTCTTTATCGGCAAAACGGACAATCTTATCCTCAATGCTGGGGCAATAGCGCGGCCCTTTAGAATCAACCCAGCCGCCATACACGGGTGAGAGATGGAGGTTTTCGCGAATGATGCGGTGAGTCTCTGCGGTCGTGCGTGTGAGATGACAAGGAATCTGTTCGCGCTCAACCCACACGTCTGGATCAAAACTGAACCAGCGAATTTCTGTATCGCCAGGTTGTGGTTCTAAGTTTGAGAAATCTACAGAGCGACGATCGACTCTCGCAGGTGTCCCAGTTTTTAAGCGCCCTGTCTCAAATCCCAATCGATTTAGCGTCTCGGTTAGTCCTACCGCCGCAAACTCTCCGGCTCGTCCGGCTGCCATTGACTTGTTGCCGACCCAAATCATGCCACCCAAAAACGTTCCGGTGGTCAGCACCACAGCTTTGCACTCAAACGCCACTCCAAAGTAAGTTTGCACTCCAACAATTTCGTCGTTTGCGCCTAGGACAAGATCCGTTGCCATGCCCTCACGGATAGTTAAATTCTCTTGATTTTCGACTACACCTTTCATCACCGCCGCATATTCGCGCTTGTCGGTTTGCGCCCGCAGTGCCCAGACCGCCGGACCTCTTGAGGCGTTGAGAATGCGCTTTTGCAGGTAGGTACGATCGCTGACTTTACCAATCTCGCCGCCCAGCGCATCGACTTCATGCACCAGTTGCGACTTTGCCGGACCGCCCACCGCCGGGTTACACGGCTGCCACGCGATTTTGTCGAGGTTGAGCGTCAGCAGCAGCGTGCGACAGCCCAGCCGAGCGCTTGCCAGTGCTGCTTCACAGCCAGAATGTCCGGCTCCGACAACCACCACATCAAAAGCATCAATAAAGTCTACAGGAGCGTTCATGGCGACGAGGTGCGGCAGGAGGTCAAGCTCTATTTTAACGGCTAGCGCTAGCATTCAACTTTTCAAGCAACCGAAACACTAGTAGAAGAGCGATCGGAAGGAAAAACAGCCCAAAGGTTGATTCGAGATGGGTTGAAGAAAGCGGAAGAAGACGGAAAAATTTGAAGCGATCGTGAACCGTAACTATCCTAGGACTTACGCAAACCTCGGAGGTTTTAACCAAGAATTAAGCATCTGACCGACAGAGCGGCTTAAACCTCCGAGGTTTTGGTCAAAATGCGTCAGTCCTGCATCCAAAAAGTAAAACTCCTTCATTAACCCTTCAGAAATCGATCCAATCCGGCAAGCTCCTAGAAAGATTTTACGGAATTTGCCAGAGAATTGGGTAAATCGCGCTATGGTAAACAGCAAATCTGAGCTTCTCGAAGAGACGAATGAAGTATTTTTTCCTCTCCGATGGTTGGTTGATCGGTCGCATTTGGGAACTCGGCGGATTGTGGAACGAAATCGCCTGGAGGCGTAAACCAGAAATCGAGCAAACGACCCTCTGCATTTGGGAAAACGACGAAAAGCTCTGGCTCTATCGCGTCGAAGATGCCATTCTTATGGTTGAAGTCAAGCCAAGCTTAGAGATCGCTGAGGCAATGCCTAACCCTGCGATCGGGCAAGTGGTTTTAAAACGCCTGATCACCGCTGACCAAGCGATCGTGATTCTCTGTAGTAGTACAAGTCTAAATTCAGAGCCGTAAGTGTGCATTCACTACACTCAACTAAAATTTTCGGCGCTGCTGAATGCAAATATGAATTGCCCCCCTAGCCCCCCAAGTTTGAGGGGAACCAGAATAATCTTAAAGTCCCCCAAAATTGGGGGATTTAGGGGGCGAAAGGATTCAGCCTCGATAGACAGATGCATACTTGCATTCAGCAACGCCAAATTTTCTATTAAATGTCATCACCGCCCAGTTGAGTGAGTACAATTTCTAGGCGAATATTAAAATTCCTAATGGGTATAGCCCTGACATTGCATTTAAGCTATTCTCGCTTAGTGCTGTCTTCGGGGATCATCTATTCAAACACCGATCACACCTGTGATCGAGATTCAGTCTAAACTTTCGCTAGTTATTCTAAAGGTGCATTCCTAGTCAATTGTCTGTTTTGATCGACATCAGCAAGAAAGCCATGACTCAACCCGTCACAAACTCCAATCCTCTCCTCGATCCGACACAAGATGCCTCCTGGAACTCGGAAGCTGACACTCTACCTGAGCCATTTCTGGTCGAGTCTTATGCCGATCGCTTAATGGATGATCTGTTTGGTGATGTCGATCGCTTACTCGATGGGGCGGTTCCCCCTTCTGAGCCAGTGCGAGTTGAAGCGCCCGCTCCCAGACCTAAGCTCAATCTCGCCCCACCTCCCCTATCGTCTGGGCTGCTGAGTCCTCAATGGCAGTCTCAACCGGAAAGCGATGCCCACAGTTTGCCAGACTTGGGTGAATTGGCTAGCCCCCAACCACTGGCCCCTCGCAGCAGTGGATTCACCCGATTCTTGATGATCACAGGATGCACATCTGCGGTGGCGGCGTTAGCCGTTTGGCTAGTGACTAGTGGCATGGCTAGCCGATTTGTGACAGCCTTGACTCAACCCTCTGAGACGGTTGCTCCTAGCACGATCGCGCAATCTCCTCCAGTAGACACCAACCCGCAGTTTTCAGATTATGTGCAGCGATCGCTCGAAGCCATCGATCGCAAATCCACCACTGGAAAATCAGAAGGATTGCCCAGCGCTCCTTATAACAGTGGGTTGCCAACGGTTCCGGTTCCAGCTAATCAGCCGCCGCTACGATCGTCCGTGACTCTGCCAAAAGCGTCTCCGCTTGTGATCACGGTGCCCCAAGCTCCAACCCCAATTGATCCCTCGCGCCGAGAGTTAAATCAGATTTTGGTTCGGCTTTCCAGTGTTTTAGAACGCCTTTCTCCAACCGCCAACCGCCCCGCCGTTCAGTCTCCAGCAGCATCGGTTCCGCAAGTCAACGCTGCACCCATTGGGCCTCAGCGTACTCTGGTTGGAGTGCTTGAAGGCTCAGATCCTTCACGATCGGCGGGTTTGTTTGAAATGAACGGGATTACTCAGCGCTATTACGTCGGTGAAAGTATTGGGTCGAGTGGCTGGAGTTTGGTAGAAGTTTCTAAACAATATGTCACCGTGCGCCGAAACGGAGAAGTTAGAACGATCTCCGCAGGGCAGAAACTCTAAAATAGCGATTAGGAGATAGCGCTGCGATCGCTATCCATCATTCACTATTGCAGGAGTTGCGGTCATGGGTCTGTTTGATGATTTCAGTCGGTTTCTCGAATCTCGACTTGATGAGTTTCTGCGAAATAATCCTCATTTAGAGTTGCAGGCGCTCGAAGAAAAGCTGCGGGAACAAGAGCAAGAAACGCGGCGGCTGATGGCAGACCTGCGGCTCAACGAAAAGCAACTTCAAGACGAGATTTTGGCAACGGCTCAAGAAATTCAGCGCTGGCACATTCGGATTGAGAAAGCAAGAGCGGCTGGCAGACTTGACCTTGCCGAACCTGCTCAAGCCCATGAAGCGGGGTTGCTGCGAGAAGGCAACCAAAAATGGGGACAGATGGAGATGCTCAAACAGCGCCTCAAGCAAACTGAAGAGTTGCAGCAGCAGATTCAAACCCGCCGCCAAGAGGTGCAAACTAAGCTCACCGAAGCTCAAGCGTCTCGTGCAACTCAGACTGAAACCCGTTGGGCAGTTAACGGCTGGAATCAGGATCAAAACGCGAGCTATATCCACAGTTCGGCTGACCCGCTTGAGCAAGAGTTTAAGCGCTGGGAGGCACAAGAAGAGCTTGAGCAGATGAAGCGGCAGATGGGAAAATAGAGAAACCGAGCTAACACAGTTCCCCATTTGGAGAACACGGATTTATTAAGGTGCAATTTCTCGCCCTCACCCTAGCCCTCTCCCCCAGGAGAGCTACTGTGTACACACAAGTTTTTGTCGCTGCGTTCCAGTCCTTTCAGCCCCCTAAGTCCCCCAAATTTGGGGGACTTTGAATTGGAGTTTTAAACTCAAAGTCCCCCAAATTGGGGGATTTAGGGGGCGAAGATCTTGGCGATGACGAATTAGAAGACTTATGTGTACACAGTAGCCCAGGAGAGGGAACTAGACCTTGATTCTGCAACGTCTAAGGATTCGCGATCGCAAACCAAGCCCTTAACACTTCCGCCACTGTCCACGCCTGAGCAATGCAACCGCGCGGATTCATGGGCGCATCGCCATCAAAAATCTCACTCAGACTGCCGACTCCGTGGTTTGAAAGATGGGCTGCCATCGGTTCTAAAAACTCCCGCGCCTTAGTCGGATTGTTGTAAACGCGCAGATGAGCGATCGCAAAAGCTCCCATCAGCCAACCCCAAGCAGTGCCTTGATGATAAGCCCCGTCGCGCTGAAGTTGAGAACCGCCATAATGTCCTTGATAATGTTCATGAGCGGGTGAGAGCGATCGCAACCCATGAGAGATGAGCAGCGATCGTGAACAGGCATCAACCACACTTTTTTGTTGAGCCGCAGTCAACGGACTTTCGGGCAGAGACACCGCAAAAATCTGATTGGGACGCAGCGCCGAATCATCACCATCGGGGCTGTCTAGCAGGTCATAACAGTAGCCTTTAGATTCGTTCCAAAAACGCGGAAATCTCGCCAGCACTCGATCTGCCATGGCATCATATTCTCGATGAGGCTTGCCGATTTGACGAGCAAACTTCGCCATAATTCTCAGGGCGTTATACCACAAAGCGTTAATCTCAACAGGCTTGCCGATGCGCGGAGTCACGACCCAATCGCCGACTTTGGCATCCATCCAGGTGAGTTGTGTCCCCGTTTCTCCGGCATAGAGCAACCCATCTGCTGAGTCAAGGTGAATGTGATAGCGAGTGCCGCGACAGTGCCAATCGATCACGTCTGCCAAGATAGGAAAAATGTCGTGCAGCAAGTCTCGATCGTCCGTTGCGTTGTAATAAGCCTGAATCGCGATAAAGTACCACAGCGTAGCATCGACCGTGTTGTATTCTGGAGTCTCTCCGTCATCGGGAAAGCGATTGGGCAGCATTCCCCGATCGAGGTGCAACGCATAGGTTTGAATGATCGATCGCGCAATCTCTGGGCGACCCGTTGCGAGGGTCAATCCCGGTAGGCTGA
>JAYVFW010000553.1:0-2716 GCA_043772715.1 Phormidesmis sp.
CGACAGAGCTTCCGGTTGAGCATTAAGACCAGCGCGACCGTATGTTCTGCAACCGCATAGGGCGAATAGGCAGGGACTCGCACAACCACGATTCCTAAATCGGCAGCGGCTTTCAAGTCTACATTGTTGAAGCCAGCGGAGCGCAGAGCGAGTAAGTGCGTACCGTTTGAGGCAAGAATTTTCAGGATCTCGGCATTGGCTTGATCATTCACAAACGGACAAACCACTGGAATATCCTTGGCTAGAAGGGCGGTGCGCGGATTCAGTTGGGTTTCAAAAAAGATGAGTTCGTGATTGTGGTTTGAATTAGCAGCTTCGAGAGATCGGCGATCGTAATCTTTGGCACTAAAGACGGCAACTTTCATTCAAGACATCAGACTCAACACTGAACCCCAACAGCAGGGAAAAGAGAAAGCCTGTCTCCAAAAAAACAACAATCGAAACGATTACAAAAGCGGTGAATCGAGGAGCTACCACCATGAGATCAAGGCTGCAATGCTTTTAGCCGTGCCCGAAGTTGGGCGATTTCCTGCGCCATATCGATGACCATTGCCGCTCCGACAAGATTTAGCCCCAAATCCTGACGCAGGCGTTGGATCTGAGCAATTCGCGCAATTTCTCGTGAGTGTAGCATTGAGCCGATCGGTTCGATCAATCCCACTTGCACAAATTGTTCAATGATCATCGTAGAAGTCTCCGTCACCAAAGCTGCATATTCAAACGTATAAAGTCGATCGCCTTCTTGAGAAACAACCGTAGTGGAAAGGCTAAACTCGTTCATAGTGACACCTCTTCTATTGCAGAACGTGGGTTAAAACTACTATTCGCCTGAATCTTTTCATAGCAATCCTGCTCGATCTGACTCAACTCCTTCGGAGACACGATCTGAAGTTTCACAATGAGATCCGTCCGATCGCCTTTCGGCAATGTCCAACCTTTTCCTCGCAGCCGCAGTGATTGCCCAGAACGCACCCCTTTGGGAACCGTCAGCGTCACACGACCTTCTGGCGTTGGCACTTGAATTTGAGCGCCTAACACCGCTTCATCGGGGCGAATCGGAACTTCGCAGGTCAGGTTGTCACCCGAAAACTGAAAAAATGAATGGGAAAGAAGATCGATCGTCAGATATAAATCACCGCGCTGCTGAGAAAAAGGGCTGGGGCGACCTTTTCCTTTAATGCGAATTCGACTACCTGGTTTAGCACCTGCGGGAATGCGGACGTTAATGGTTTCACCGTCCAACTGCAACCGTTTTTGAACGCCCTGAAATGCTTCTGAGAACGAGAGCGCGATCGCGGCTTCAGTATCGGGTGCGGGTGCTTGACTCCGAAATCCAGCAAAATCGTCAGGCTGTTGAGCCGAGCCGCGGGAACGAGTTCGTCCTGCGCTGGTTCTGCCACCTAAATCGCCCAGCAAATCGTTGATGAAACTATCAAAGTCGCCGTATTGATCAAAGTCGCTATATGGGTCAAATCCTGCTGCATTGGCATTTGTTCCGCTAGGAGAAGTGCCACCTGCCGCCGCTTGCTTCCAGTGCTGCCCAAATTGGTCATACTTTTCGCGGGTTTCAGGATTTGATAAAACCTCGTTGGCTTCATTGATGTCTTTGAATTTATCCTCAGCCTCTGAATTGCCGGGGTTTACGTCAGGATGATGTTTGCGGGCAAGTTTGCGATACGCGCGCTTAATTTCTTCGGCAGTTGCAGTTTTGCTAACTCCCAAAAGAGCGTAGTAATCTTTGAAGTCGGTTGCAGTAGGCATAATTCAATACTCAAAATCTGATTATTCTGCACTCACAACGTCGTTCGTCAGCGATAGGTCTCCCTCATCACTAAGTTGTTGAGATGTTAGATCATCTGGGGCTTGATTGCCAGTCATATTTGTGGCTGCTGGCTGATCGATTACAGAATCATCAATCTTGGTTCCCGCCTCTGCTTCGGCGCTTAACAGCGCATTCCCCCCGGCGTAATGAGTTTGTCCTACGATCGTTTGTAGAGCTTCGGCAGCGGCTTGATTGGGAACTGCTCCTTGAGCCACTATTGATTCGTCATTCATGATTGGAACCTCTTAAATGATGCTTTACTTGTTTTGCTCACTCTACCGATAGACTGCATGGTTGATCGTGGCTCGGAAAAACTCGCCCTCTGACTCAAACCGCTCGGTGCCGACGAAGTACCATTCAACCCGCAGACGGGTTGGAATCGTGTAGCCACAGAATGTAGCCCCTTCCTCTACAATTCCACTTGAGAGAAATTTGTTTAATCATAATTGACTCCAGTATTTTGATTTTGATATTTCTTGCAATCGCTATCCCTCACGATGCGAACTCATAGTTAATCTCTGTAATCTGATCCAGTCGGCTAGTTCTTGCTGCGCGGGGTCACGATAGGCTTGAAGGCGGTTGGCTTCGATCGTTTGTTCGTTGATAAATTGACTTTCTTTGCTGGTGGCAGGCAGATAATGAATAAATTCTGGTTCTGCATTGACCAGATATTCGACATCTTCTTTTTTCAGCACATCACTTAAAAAGTTGGAGCGAACCGTTCGGCGGCTTTTAATTTTTGCGATGTCAAAAGCATTCTTCAATTCTTTTTTGATCAGTTTTACTTCTATCACCTGATCGTCCTGATTGGCAGTAGCTAACAAATTCCAATCGCAGGCGTAGCCGAAAGAACCAGCAGCATATTCCAGATTTTGAATGAAAGTACCGATCGAT
>JAYVFW010000554.1:0-24890 GCA_043772715.1 Phormidesmis sp.
GATGGTCAAACACGCACTTCTAGACGCTGTTTGAGCCGCGAGTTCGGGATGATCAGAACTGGATACGCCATCGCAAACGATGAGAATTTCGGCATTTCCTACAGTTTGTAAGGCTAAGAAATCTTCGTTTTGATGATGCCTGAGTCCTCGATCGCTGACTCCTGCCAAGTTTGAGTTGAGAATCACCTCAACGTGATCGCCCGCTTTTGCTTCTCGACGAAACCCACATTGACCACAGAATCCATCTGGGTCGATCGTATCGGGCGGCGCACCACATTTCTCACATCCCGTCGATGCAATTGCCCTTAAAGCCGTGCCGCATTCTTCACAAAACTGGTCATCTTGCAAAACGGCGGCATCACAAGTCGGACATTGAGTCGTTGGCATTGCTGTTAAATTAAACTCCTCGGTCTGACTCGATTGGCTTCATCGACGAGCCGAATTTTTTCATCTCCGGTTGCCAAATGTGCCAGATTACGCAAGGCTTTTTCGAGTCCTTTTCTGATTTTGGGTTCCTCTAAGGATTGACCAAGAATCGCGATCGTTGATGTGGGCAGAATGGCTTTCGTCGTGACTAAATGTAAGGCAGTTTCAAGGACTTGTTGCGTCAGCCGATGTCTTTCTACACCGTCTAGAGTTAAGGCTTCAATCGCCACCGAAGCCGCTTTCAATTCGGACGCACCGGGGGCACCGCGATCGCGATTGATCAGCGTCCGCGCAACTTCGACCCGCGATCGCGTAAACAAACTTGACGATGGCGGCACTCGCTCTAACGCAGCAACGGCTGCTTGACGATCGCCCCTTGCCCTCAAACATCGCGCTAACCCAAATGCCGCAGAGACATAGCTGGGATCGGTGCGAGATACCAAATCATACATCTTGATGGCTAAGGGATAATTTTTTGCTTGCTCGGCAGATAGGGCTAACGCGAGTTTTGGCGCTAACTCCCCAGGTAAGTCAAAATAAACCTGGTCGAAGGTTGACTGAGCTTCTTTAAATTTGCCCTGTGCCATCAGCGATCGACCGCGATACCACAGCACTCGCCAGTCCCAGGGGTCTTTGGCTTCGACTTCGGCTAAATAGGTTTCAGCTTGAGCATAGCTGACTCCGATTAGGCTATCTGCTAATCGCAACCGTGCTTCTGCTGAGTTAGGAAATTGTAGGACGGCTTGTGATAAACTGTCGATTCGCTGGGTGCTGTCGGCGATCGCGCTAGCATTCATCACCGCGTTAAATCCCGAATCTGTCGCATCTAATAAAGGAATTGGTAATTGCTCATAGCTCGCGTTAATTGGTGCAGAGTCACTGCTATTCGTTACCGCTAAGCGATCGCCGTTAAACAGATTGCTCGATGTAGGGCGAGGAACATTAGTTTCTAACGCCACCATTTCTCGCAGCACACCCAATAGCTGATCTGCCATCTCATCGGCTGTTTGCAAGCGATCGTCAGGATTCTCAGCCGTCGCTTTGATTAAAAATCGATAGAGTGATTCGTGCTGCGCGAAAATCGGATCTTCATCCGCATTCGGAAGAGTGAAAAGATGCTCTTTGCTGAATCCTTTAATGTTGGTGATTAACACCGCCAATGTTCGCGCAACGGTGAATAAATCGGAAGCGATCGTCGGACCTTCTCCAGCTTCGGGCGCACTATAGCCAACCGTGCCATAAATATCCCCATTCGGATCGTCAATCCGCCGCACCCCGCCCAAATCAATCAGCTTGACATCGCCGCCTTCTAACATCACGTTGTCGGGCTTAAAGTCACAATAGACCAGTCCCATCTGATGTAAATAAGCAAACGCACTGAGAATGCGATGAATATAAGCGATCGCTTCGGTGACGGGCAGCACGCCCCGCTGTTTGCGAAGGTCTTTCAGCGTTTGCCCCCCGACATACTCCATGATGATGAAGCCTTCGGTGCCGTGATTGACAAAGTTATAGATGCCCACAATATTCGGGTGTTTGACCACCGCGAGAAACTGGCGTTCGGCAACCGCAACGGCAGCGCTGGCAGCATCTTCGCTGTTGAGCAACCCTTTCAGAACCACGTAGCGAGACAGCGTTTTGTCAAAGCCCAGATAAATCCAGCCTAAGCCGCCGTAAGCGATCGCGCCTTTGACTTCATATTGACCCACCACCACATCGCCTGGTTGCAGCGTGGCGACAAACGAATATTTCTGTCCGCATTTGCTACAAAAGCCTTTTTCCCGTTTGAGAGAGTTGTTGCAGTTGGCGCAAAAGCGTTTGTTTTCAGAAACTTTTGCTTCGATCAGAATCGCCTTTTCTGGCTCTGTAGAGGGCAATTCGGGAATCGCAATTAAGCCTGCGCCGAGTTGTCTGCGAGTGCTGCGCGCCGACGTGGAGTGAGTGCGCCGCGACCCTTTAGAAGCCCGATTTGTCAGGGGAGACGACCCCGTTCCTGTCGTGACAGGTGTGCTTCTCCCTGTGATGGCGCTGGGCTGAGGACGAGTGCCGGATGTTGCGATCGCCGCAAGTCCACAAACGTCGCAATAACCATCTTCGATCGTGCCCGTGCAGTGATTTCGAGTGCAGCGATCTCCGTTCATTTAAAAGCTCCAGTGAGTGTAAGGCTAATGACTATTAAGACGTTTTTCATATTGAGAAACTAGAGCAATCACGGCATCTAAGGGCGTGGGATGGGTGTAGAGAAACTGTTTGGCTTGAGCGGCAAGTTCGACCAGTGTGGCATCTTCAGAGCGTCCTCGTGCTAGGGCTTTGGCTTTGAGGGCATCCAGCCGCCCGCGTAACTCACGGCGAGTTTCGAGGGGTTTAACATTGGCTGAGTATGCCCGTTTTTCGGATGCCAGAGACTCTTGAGCTTTAGTCATCCAATTTTCTAAACCAATCAAAACGGGGTTGACTAGCCCTTCGGTTAATTTGGCTTCGAGGCGGGTGAGCCATTGGCTAAGGGCAGAGAGATGCTCTGACGCGATCGGTTCTTGTAGCAAAGAGTGATCCACGACTTTTTCCCGACTTTCCGCAAAGGCTACTAAATTTTGTTGGTGCAGCGCTGCCAATTGATTCAATAAAGTGTGCGCGATCGCAACTCTCTCTCTCACTTGCGACTGTTGCCGAACTCCTTGATGAACGGCATTTCTAGCTCGTGTCATCAAAGGCTGAATCGTCTGTTCAAACTCCGCTCTCACCCCTAATGGATCTGGCTGAATGCGATCGTGCAAGGCGGCGATCGTGTGATGCACCTGCACCAATTCCTTTAAAGAACTCTGATCGAGCAAATCGGCAGATTGCTGGAGCGATCGCATCTCCGTCTCAGCATTGATCAGCATTGAGTCTAATGCCAGCCACGCTGCATCGACGGCTAAGACGACATCTCTGGCGGCTTGAAACCGCTGCGTCATGATAGAGAGCAACTGAGCAGGCGCGATCGTCGTCGTGGTTTCAGCAGCGGTCAGCAAATCTCTGTGAGCGAAAGGCGTTTGCACCACAGATAGCTGAATCGAAGCGCCCGTCAGCAGAGTCTCGATCTCTTGCAGCGCTTTTTCTGACCCCAAAAATCGAGACACTTGTTTGCGAAGATCATTGGCTTGAGAGATCGGTTTAATCAACAAATCAAACTGCTGAAAGAGATCATTGATTGCCTCTAATGCGGGTGTAACTTGCGTTGCGGTAACTCCAGTTAAATGGGTTTTCGAGACTCCAGGAGCGCCCGATAATTGTTGGTAGGTGGGCAAATCTTGGAGGTCAATCAGGTTTTGACTGACCAGATTAATTTTGTGTTTCCAGTCGATGAGAAGTTGGTCAATGTGTTCGATCGTGATCATAATTCAATCGCCCGTTAGACCGTAATTCTATAAAAATCGCGATCGCACAAAGCTGACAAAACTCACAACTGTTGTCAAAATTTGCTGCAAGTTGGGAGCTTTCGCGAGTCGCTGTCGAAGTTGCTGCATTTGTTTTACATCGTCCGCGGTACAGGTGATGTTGTCTTTGAGAATGGCTAGTTTTGCGTTAGAAAAATCACGCATCGCCTGATCTAGCTGATCTTTAAGCTGCACCTGATCATCAAATTCTGCCTCAATGTAGTGGACGTTGAGGTCATTCATCAAATTAGCGGCTTGTTGCAAAAACAGGTGATTAGAGTCAGACATGGCGAGGTGATTTTATCGATTGCGACTAGTGGGCGGAAGCGACACGGGCAAATTGACCTGCACTTGAGCGCGACTAGCGGCGGCAGTGTTGGCACGATCGAGCAGCGTTTTCGTCACGCCACTCCAAAACGGATCAGACTGAATTTGAGACACTAGATTGGTGGCTTTGACTCTAACCGCGCTGTAGTCGCGCCCTGTAAAAGCAGCAGCCATTGTGAGAATTCTAGGAATCAAGGTGTTGAGTTGACTGACTTCTAAATCATCGTAGTGATTAGCGACTTCGACGAGTTCTTTGCCCATCGTTGCCGCTTTAGTGCACTGCACGACGGTGGTTTCGAGTAGTTTCTGTTCCTCCTGTTTGATCTGCTGCCATTCGTTCATCAGTTCTCCCGCTTGATTTTCGAGGTCGGATTTGCGTTGGTTCATCTGTTGTAGCGTTTCGCTGCCGTCTGATCCAGTTTTGAGGCGAGTCAGCAGCGTTTGATAATCTTGCCGAAGTTTCTTGAGTTTGACGATCGTTCTCGATCTATATTGCCCTAGCATTGGCGGATTTTTGTTAATCGCGTCCGCTAACAATGCCATTTGCACGGTGAGTCTTCTCGCATATTCGGCTGACTGTTTGGCTTCAGCTTGGCTCACTAACGAGCCGCTGTTCAGCTTGTCGAAAATCGAGGCAAACCCTTCATATTGACTCCGCAAGTCGATGATGAAATCATCCCACTCGGCGACTTTGGGCGGCTGAAAGGGGTCGATCGCCAGATCGATCACAGCACTATTGAGATCGACTTTGGAGTTGAGCACCCGCGAGATAAATCCTTGACGAATATCGGCTTGTGATCGCGGTGGTGCTTCTAATTCTCGCTGGCGCATCTGGTCGATCGCATCGATCGCTGCCAAAGATTCAGTCTTAAACTGCACGGCTGCTCCTTGCAGTGCCCGCGCTTTTTCGACACTGCAACCACTGAGGCTAAGACTGGCAATCAAGACAACCCAGATGACTTTAGAGTTGGGATTTTGAAGTTTGGACGATCTCTGAGTCACGCTTGGTTTACTCTCCGGTGATATGCACGACTAATTCGCGGTGATGGCTGCGCTGTCGATGTTCCCAAATATAAATGCCTTGCCAGGTGCCCAGCAGCAAACGACCTTGAGCGATCGGAATCTGCTCAGACGTGTGGGTCAGCACGGTGCGAATGTGGGCAGGCATATCGTCGGCACCTTCAGCGCTGTGAATGTAGGTTTCCCATTCGGGGACGAGTTTAGAGAAAAAGTTCTCTAAGTCTTTCAACACGTCGGGGTCGGCGTTTTCCTGAATGATTAAACTGGCGGAGGTGTGGCGTAAGAATAAATGACAGATGCCCGTTTTAATCCCTGACTCGGCGACGATCGCTTGAATCTTTTGAGTAATTCTCAGCAGAGCCTTACCAGAGGTAGGAATGGTCAGAATTTTTTGATGTTGAGCCATAGGAGCGATTTGGGCATCAATTCACATTTACTTCTATGCTAATCATCGAACTGCACTGTCTGATAACTCTTCGGCTTATCTCAAGATGGCAGCAATGATTTTTTACAATTGAGAATAATGTGGCGACGTTCCTTAATGATTTGGCATCAGATAATCAATCGCAGCTTGAGCGATCGTCTGATTGCCATCTTTAGGAAGTGACGCAGACTGCCGAGGCGCATGGAGCGGTTGCCCTAAAAACTTCCAATCTCCCTGAAAGAATTCAGCAGGCGAAAGAATTTGGTGATGGGCGTAGTTTTGGATGCCTTCGAGCAAAACGGGAGCCTCAGCAAAACCTTCGCGAGTTAGGGAAACGATCGGTAAGTCGAGCCGACACGCTTCAGAAAAAGTGCTGTATCCCGGCTTGGAGATCAGGCGACCGCACAGCGGCATAAAGTCTACGGGACGGTAGAAGCGATCGTCAATTCGCAATAAATTAGGCAACTCAGGCGCACTCAAATCAAAGCAGATAAACGTCCAGTCAGGAAACTGCTGCACATTTTCGTAGGGAATCCGATCGAGTCCCAATCCGCCAAAAGTCATCAGCGCAATTTTTTCTTTGGGAGTTTCAGTTAAGTTAAATTTTGCCTTCAGTTCCGCCAAGTCAAAGCGAGGATTCACCCCTGTTAACCCGGTATCGACGATCGTCGGAAACGCCCCCATCGGCTCGTGAAACGGTAAGCGAAACAAGCGATCGCACTGACCAAAACATTCGCCAATCCAGTCTGCCATCTCGATAAACTCGCCGCCCCAAGCTCGATAAATGAAATCCCAGCCAAAGTTGCCCATCATCCACCCTGGAACGTCTGCGGCTTTGGCAATTGGAGCCGCTAATGGTGGAATGTCTGCCAGAATTAATCCGACGCGATTTTGTTTGATAAAGTTGACCTCGGAGGCAATCAGAGATCGTTGATTTGCCTTGATTTCTTTCAACCTCTCCAGCGTTGCAGCTTTATCCATCGTTAAGCTGTCGGGCTGCACCACGCCGACATCAAACCCGCGAGGACGGTGAATAAAATCACCGGGGATGTAGGCTTCTAGCAGCGATCGCGGTGCAGTCGTCGCCAAAATCAGCAAAATTTCTGGACACAATTCTTGAATTTTGGCGGCAACGGAAGCGGCACGGGTCGCATGACCGAACCCATGATTAGTAATCGCGATGTAAAGAATGGGTTGAGGCATGGGAGAAGGTGAGGGGTTAATTTAAAGCTTGAATTTCGGCAACGCTTAGACCTGTTTTTTTGCTAATCGTTTCGGCATCTAGAAGATCGAGTAATTTGCGGGCTATTGCGATCGCGGCTTCTTTTCGTCCTTTTTCCATGCCTTTTTCCATAGCTTTTTGTTCAGCATAAAGAATCGCGTTTTGACCATCATGCATAAACATTGCCTGCTTTTCTAGCACTTCTAACTCTCGCTTCGTCAGCTTGCTTTCTCGCGCTACTCTAAAAGCCTTATTAATAGCAGGAATTTTTTCCATGCTGGAGGGCACTGACGGCAGTGTGTTTGCACATTTGAGAAAGTAAATCCATTTATCAGTAATGGTTTCTAACTCTGCTAGTGACTTGTTAAATTTAGGTAACTCGATGAAGACTAATTCAATGTCACTGGTGTAGTCTGTCAATTCTTCGGTTTCTTTGAATCGATAGCGAGAGATAACCTTAGTGCTATTCGGAAACATCTCAAAATCTGTAATCGTCAGCGCAATCACTGGATTCAATAAATTGTAACTATCACCAACCCCAAGCTGAATCGAAAATGCTTTGGCAGCGTTGTATAAAACTCGTTTCTCAAATCCCAAGGCGTTGAGGACTTGCATCTCAATAATCACAGTTTTGTGATCTGCGGTGACTGCTTTGACATCTAGATAGGAATCTTTGACTCCTTTAATTCGGGGAGCTTGGTAAGGATCTAGAATCTCTAAATCTTGGAGAATGTCTTGCCCATCATATAAAACAGCGTTGAGAAAACTAATCAAAATATCTTTGCTTTTTTTAGAGCCAAAGATCTTTTTGAAGGCAAAGTCAGTTTTGGGGCTGATGAAGACCATAGGATACAACAGAATATCGCTTAACTCTATTGTAAGGGGCTTACCTCAATTCTCTTCAAAACTCCTTAATCGCTTCTACTAATCGATTCATCTCTGATTCGGTAGTGAAATAGTGAACACAAGCGCGAACGCAATCGGGATCAAGAATGGTACGCACAAAGATGCTCTTACTTTCCAAAGTTTGAACGAGTGAACTATGTTTGCCATTGTCTAGCTGGAATGAGACTAAGCCCGCTTCGGGAGGGGTCGATCGTAGACATTTCACAGTCGGCACCACTCTCAAACGCTGCCACAGATCAGCGCTGCGATCGCACACTTGCTGATAGCGATCCGCGATCGTGCCGTAAGTGTCATGCAGCGCGATCGCGTCTCTTAATCCTGCATAAAGCGGAACGGCTGACGTTGCAATCTCATAGCGTCGTCCGTCGGGTTGCCATCCAGTCGGTGTGCCAGATGAATTAGTGGTGATGCTGCGCCAGCCGATAAAGGTCGGAGACAGACTTTCTCGCGCTTCTGGACGCACATAAAGCCCGCCTACCCCTGCCGGACCGCACCACCATTTATGACCTGTGAAGGCGTAGAAGTCGGCTCCCAAATCGGTGAGATTGAGGGGCAACACGCCCACCGATTGAGCGGCATCGACGAGAATTCTGATGGGATGGTGACTGGGATAAGCTTGACAGGCAGAAACGATCGCTGCCATCGGCAAAACTTGTCCCGTGTTCCAAAGAATATGGCTGAGGACGACGAGACGAGTCTGAGGACGCAAATGCTTTGTGATCACCGCCACCGGGTCGCCCTCATTTAGCGTCGCCTTTAACGGACACATTGACACCTCAATGTTAAATCGCCGCTGAATTTCATGAGCCGCCGCCACAATGCCAGGATGCTCACAGTCAGTCAGTAATAGATGATCCCCAGCTTGCCAATCAATTCCCCAGAGAGCAATATTGCAGCCGACCGAGACATCCTCAGTTAGAGTCATTGTCTCGGCGGAGATATTTAATTCTGCGGCGATCGCCCGTCTCGTCTGTTTCGCCTCTTCACCCATCCAAGCATTGACCGCGCTCGAAAACGGACCCATTTTTTGCAGCGATTCTTGAGCCTGGTTGATGGCATCGATCGCCGATCGCGACATCGGACCTTGCCCACCGTAGTTAAAGTAAGCGGCATTTTCTAGATAAGGAAAGTGTTGCCGATACCGTTCTAATTTTGCCGTAGAAATGCTAACCATATGCTGTCCCGATTTAAGCTAGGGTGAATCGAAGTGTGCCGTCAGTGAAGCCCAAAAGAAAATCACGCTTGACAGATGACAAATAATGGTAATGCAGCCAGTCCAATTTCTTGTTAGCGTATAGCTATGTTGCTGACTGCCGACCTTCTGCTTAATTATCAACGGTGTAGCCGTCGAGCGTTTCTCGATCGCCACGGAGATCTCAATCAACGAGATGCTCCCAATGACTATTTGCTGAAATTAATTCAAGACAGCATCGCCAATCATCGGGAGATATTGACGGGCAAAACGTACCAAAAACCCAGCTATCGATCGGGAGATTGGGCAGCCGGGGCAGCCGCAACGCTAGAACTGATGCGCCAGGGAGTCGAGCAGATCTATCAGCCTGTTTTACGCTCTGAGCAAGCGGGTGTGACGCTGATCAGCGTTCCTGACCTGTTGACCAAACAGCCCGGAGAATCGGTGTTTGGCGACTGGATCTATGTGCCAACTGAGATTAAGTTGAGCAAACGCCCCAAGCAAGAATATCAAATTATTGTTGCTTACCACATGAAGGTGTTAGCCGCTGTGCAGGAGGCTTGGGGTGAAACAGCGTGGCTGCTGCTGCGCGGCAAAGGCTATTACGAGGTCGATTTGTGGGAGGCGATTCCTCGCATGGAGGCAATTTTAGACGAGTGTCTCGCCACGCTTACGAATGACCAGGAGCCAGAGGTGTTTATCGCGCGCAGTCGCTGTAGTTTGTGTCACTGGTATGGTCACTGTTATGCGATCGCCAAAGCTGATCAGCATCTTTCCCTGCTG
This sequence comes from Phormidesmis sp., assembly GCA_043772715.1. Lineage (GTDB taxonomy): Bacteria > Cyanobacteriota > Cyanobacteriia > Leptolyngbyales > Leptolyngbyaceae > Phormidesmis_A. The sequence goes on from JAYVFW010000554.1 coordinate 9,717, forward strand.
CCCGGTGTCACGCCCAGTCGCTATCTTCAGCTCCAGGCACTCAATCTAACGACGTTGGAATCGCTGGCAAATCTTCACCCAAATAAGCTAGAACATCTAGCCGGATTTGGCGGTGAGGCGGCTCGAAAGTTATTGCGTCAGGCTCAATCCACGATTCAAAATCGCGCCTTACTCGGAGAAAGCTACGCCGCTTTGCCCGATTCAGAACCGCAAAACGGACACAAACCAACTCACCACCGCTACGATTCCTTTATTCCGACTGCGCCGATCGAGCTTTATTTTGACATCGAAGCCGAGCCGTCGCTAAATCTGATTTATTTACATGGCGTGTTGGTCGTCGATCGCCAGAAAAAAACCGAAGTCTTCCATCCGCTGCTGGCAGATAAACCAGAAGACGAGTCAAAAATCTGGCAAGAATTTCTTGACCTTGTGTGGGCGTATCCAGATGCGCCCATTTTTCATTTTTGCCCCTTTGAAGTGCAAACCGTCGGGCGACTTGCCGAATTATATGGCACTCCCAGAGAACGAATTACGCCGCTGTTAGCGCGTTTTGTCGATTTGCATGAGCGAGTCACAAAATCGGTAACGCTGCCTGTCGAAAGCTATGCGTTAAAGCACATTGCGCGATGGTTGGGGTTTGATTGGCGAGACTCTAGCGCCAACGGTGCCCAATCGATTTATTGGTATGCTCAATGGCTGGCGACGGGCGATCGGGTGTTTCTCGACTCGATTGTGATTTACAACGAAGATGATTGCCGCGCCACTTATCACATCAAAGAATGGCTGACGGGCTTTTTTGAGAGTCAAGACATTCGTTAAAGTAGGATGACATCAAAAGGTGAAGACGATGATTGTCCGACAACCCCGCTACAGCAAAGAAGAATTTGCTCGACGTGGCGATGAGATTTATGAATCTCAAGTGCGCGCTCAAGTAGAGGCTGGTAACCACGGTAAAATTGTGGCGATCGACCTTGAGACCGGAGACTTTGAAGTTGACGCAAGTGAAATTGCTGCTTGCGATCGCCTCGAAGCCCGTCACCCCGACGCTCAAATCTGGATTGTCCGCATCGGTTCCCGCCATGTGCGTCGATTTGGCGGACGGACGAAGAGAGCCGTATGATCACCGGGGTCGTCAACGCGGACTTTGAACCAATTATTCCACTTTCAGTTTGTGGTTCCGATGGAGAGGTCTACATACAAGACGCGATCGTGGATACAGGCTTCAATGGCTGGCTTTCACTACCTCCAGATTTGATCGCTCAATTGAATCTGAGATGGAAGAGGCGAGGAAGAGCCATTCTTGGAGATGGAAGTGAGTGCATTTTCAACGTCTATGAAGCACTTTTAGTCTGGGATGGAGATCTTTTGACAATCCCGATCGATGAGGCTAATTCAGAACCGCTTGTCGGGATGTCACTGATGGAGGGCTATCAGCTAATGGTGCAAGTAGTTGAAGATGGTCGCGTTGAACTCAGCAAAGTAGACGTGGGCTGACAAGCCCGTTGTTGGATGGGACGATCGCATTAGAAATTGAAGTTTATAATTTCAGCCTAAACCTCTGGTTTGGGACCTTAGCAGACAAAAGCGACTTCTCTGGTGGAAAATAAGAACGCTTTCAGTCTAAAATCCTTGTCGAGGTTATTATGTGGAGAAGTTATTGAGCTAAGTCGCCATATAAACAATTGTTAGTCGTCTTTGGCACAAATTTGTAAATTTCGTACTCCTAAATTTCGTACTATGCAGATCACCGCAGTTATGAACTACAAAGGCGGAGTTGGTAAAACTTCCGTCACAGCCAATCTCGCCGCTGAGTTAGCTTGGCTAGGTTATCGCGTCTTGTTACTTGATATGGACGCTCAAGCAAGCCTCACGTTTTCGTTGGTAAAGCCAGAAGTCTGGCAAAAGGATTACGACAGTACAAAAACTATCAAAAGATGGTTTGATGCAATAACTCAGCAAGAAATTTTTTCATTGAAATCACTAATTATCACACCAGAACCAGTAAACTCAGAAATTAGCAAGAGTGGAAAGGGCGGTAAGTTGGATCTTATTGCATCAAATCTTGGTCTTATTAATGTTGATCTTGAGCTTGCAACTCAGCTTGGAGGAGCAACATTAAATCAAACAAAAATAAATTACTTAAAGGTTCACCGTCGTTTAGCAGATGGCTTAAAGGAAATTAACGAGGATGATTATGATCTGATATTGATCGATTGTCCTCCTAATTTTAATATTGTCACTAAGAATGCAATTGTCAGCAGCGATAATATTTTAATCCCTGCAAAACCAGACTATCTTTCGACATTAGGAATCGACTACTTGATTAAAAGTGTCAAAACATTGGTTGAAGAATATAACGATTTTAGTAAAGTTGGGAATAGCCCAGACGTTCAATCAATCGATCCCAAAGTGCTAGGTGTCGTTTTCACAATGATTGATGTTAGAGGGGGAGATGCAATCTCTGCACTACGACCATTCATTAGCCAAACAGAAAAATTGGGTCTTCCCGTTTTTGAGCAGAAGTTGCGCGAAAATAAAACGATGTATGCTGATGCTCCCCAGTACGGTGTGCCAGTAGTGCTAAAAGATTATTCAAATTCTACTCACAAAGAGGTTGCGCGTGAGCTTGAAGTTTTTGCTGGTCAGTTTATTACAAAGTCTGGTCTTCCAAGAAAATGAATAAAGATATTTTCATAGCTTTGTTGAAACAGTTCACTCAGTTTGTTGATTGCCTTACAGAAAGTGATGCAATTGGTCTTACTAGCGGCAAGAAATGTTTGTCTATTGAGCTTGTGGATGTGAAACAACCGAGTAACCCAAAAAGCCTTTCCACTGAGCTTGTGGATGCGAAACAACCGAGTAACCCAAAAAGCCCTTCTATCGACTTAAAGGAACTAGAAAATACGCTCACAAAAATTTGTTCGAGAGAGGAAGCAGAAGAACTGCTTAAAGATTTTAAGAAAGCTAATTTGAAAGCACTTGCAAAGAAATTAGATATTCCTGTTCAGAGCAATGACAATATATCTAGGCTCAAGGAAAAAATAATTGAATCAACAGTTGGCTTCAAACTACGGTCACAAGCTATACAGAGTGGAGACCGCTAACAACTCGATTGGGGCGGACTGACAACGACCGAGGAGATCTGCAAAGTCTTCGGCAGATGCTCAACCGGAACGTTAGTCAAAATTTGGATTTGATCAAACTCAAATTGTTTTTGGCTCTGGGTCAAATTATGACCCAGAGCCAACACTGCGGTAAGTCGCTCAAGTGGTCAATCAAATTGCAGACCCCACGCCGCAAGCTAATCTGACTGCTGCCTCTACAATCCTGGCTGGGCTAAGATTAGAAGGTGAAGTCATTTATCGTGTATTACGGAGAGACATCATGCAGGAATCCACTGTTTGTCGTTCGATTCTGGAAGAGGGAGAAACCAGGGGAGAAGAAAGAAAACAACGAGAAATCGTGCTTAATCTTTTACAAAGAGGCGTAGCGATCGGTCTTATTGCCTCGTCAACAGGGTTATCGATCGAGGAAGTCCAACAGCTTCAGCAGCAAATGGGTGACTCTCCAAAAGCCTAAGCTTGGGTTTAGGCATGAACTCTATCGCAGCAAGTTTACAGAGTCTCGGTACTTTGTTCCGATCGTAGTTACCACAGAGTCAACGTCTAATATGCTACGGCTGTGACTTCAACACCCGACGACCCAGCAACAATTGTCTACACAGAACGAGGATTAGCGATCGCAGGAACATGGCATCTCCAATCGCGCCAGCAGGTGGGTTGTAGCCCATCACAACTTTGACTGCTGTACCGCGATTAGCGCTTCGCGAAACTCCGAAGGAACCGTGAGAGGTCGGCTGGAAGTGAATCGACCCGGAATGACTAATATTGGCACCGTCGATATTAGTCCGCGCAATCAATAGAGTTCTTCGGGCGACTTGTTGATTGTGACGGTCTTTTCAACCTTGATGCTTTGACTCATAACAACTGCGTTCCAAACAGGGCTATGGTTTAGAGCACTAGTCGTACAATTCTGTCTGTATGACTAGCACAAAAGTGGTGAAATTAGGGCGTTGCTGAATGAAAGTATGAATTGCCCTCCTCACGAAGTGGGACGAAGCCCTCGCCAACCCTTTTCCCCAGGGAGAAGGGAGCCAGAGTTCTTGTTCCCTCTCCTTTTGGGAGAGGGGCTAGGGTGAGGGCGAATCTGGCGGTTCATACCTGGGTTCAGCAATGCCAAATTAGTCCGTCAGCTTCGCGCAAGTTACTTGTTCGCTGACCCCGGTTCAGAAAGCTTGCTGTGCAGTTCGGCCGTGACGGTATCTGGCAAGACGCTGCTGATAGTGCCCTGAATCTTCGTCATCAGCGATTCTGCTATCACACTGTCTTTACCTGCCATCAGCGCTTCAAAGCCCTGTTTAGCGACTTCTGCTGAATCTTCCTTCTTGCTTGCGCCCACCCTGGTGTCATCCATATCAGCGCGGTGGAAGAAGTTGGTTTCAGTCGAACCTGGCATGAGTGCGGTGACAGTGACTCCTGTGTCCTTCAACTCGTTGCGGATTGCCTCTGAGAAAGAACGCAGAAACGCTTTGGAAGCTGCATAAACTGCCTCGAACGGGTCCGGGCATCAGAGACGCGATCGACGACGTGAATAGAATCTTTCCACTGCCGCGATCGACCATATCTTTCACAACTCGTTTAGCAAGATGCACCGATGACACAATGTTCAGATTAATTAAATTGATTTCTTCCTGGAGATCGGTTTCGGTGAAGGCACCGCCCACTCCGACTCCTGCATTGATGGCGATCGCGTCCACCGCACCCGTTGCTTTAATTTTGTTATGAAGCGTTTCAACCCCTTCATAGGTAGCAAGATCAACTTTCACGGTTTCAACTTTAGCGCCCAGACTCTCAAAAGCTGGCACTGCATCATCAAGGTGCGATCCGGTTGCTGTCACGAGGAGATCAAAACCGTTTTGGGCAAATTGTTTGGCAAGTTCGTAGCCGATGCCGTTAGAAGCAACCGTCACGACAGCTAGAGGGCGAGTTGTCGAACTGTTCATATGTTGATTAACTTCGCTATGTGACTACTCCGCACTCGTTTTTCACAGCTTGCTGGTTTGCTGCCCAACAGCCTGGGTGAATTGTGGTTTTAATTCCTACAACCTTAAAAAAGCAATAACGGGAGTGCGTCTCTCTAATGAATGATTGCGGCTGTGTCGAAGTTGCTTTCGTTACCTGTCTTCAGAGAGGATGGTTCTACTGACAAGCTAGGGCGTGGTTTAAAACCTTCTCGCGACGTTCCATCTCGCCCGGAGATCTATTTCCGCGCTCATAGCTCAAACCCAGACTCGTGCAGAAGTGTTCAGTCTTAAAGATTGACTGTTTAAGCTCAGGAGTTGAAGGTTGGAGCAAAAAGCTCGATGTTCCGAGTTCTAAGCTCGATGTTCCGAGTTCTAAGCTCGACTTTTGGAGTTTCGAGGTCAAATTGTAGAGATTTGAACACGACTTTTGGAGTTTTGAGGTCAAATCGTGGAGTAGAAAGCTTGAATAACCGAGTTTTGACCATAACAGTTGCAGGTCTGAACTTGAAAGGCGCAGGTTTAAACGAGAATCACTACGTTTTAGAGACGATCGACGATGATAGACACTACTAGACCTCCTGCATGAATCTAGACAGCCAAAACTCCAGTTAGTATCTATCGTCACAGTCTTGCGTCTTGGCTTTGACAATAGTATCTGGTATATGAAACGGGTCTAAAGCAGTTTTGGCTAGAAGCAGCCGGAAGGAGTCGCGAATGGATGATCTCAAGGTTGTGATCATTGGAGCAGGAATGGGCGGTTTGGCAACCGGAATCGCGCTGCGTCAGGTGGGCTACCACGTTGAAATCTACGATCGCGTCAGCGAGTTACGCCCCGCTGGTGCGGGTATTTCTCTTTGGTCAAATGGGGTTAAGGTGCTAAATCGGATGGGTTTAGGCAAAGCGATCGCCCAAATCGGCGGACAGATGGATCGGATGCAATATCACAGCCACACTGGGGAACTGCTCACCGATGTCAGTCTGGCTCCGCTCGTGCAAAAAGTCGGACAGCGCCCTTACCCAGTAGCTCGAACTGATCTGCAAACAATGCTGCTAAACGAGTTTGGGTCTGAAAACGTGCAGCTTAACTGCAAGTGCGTCGAGATTGAGCAAACCGAGACTAGTGTGACTGCTCGATTTGCAGATGGACGCACGGCAACAGGCGATCTGTTAATTGGGGCAGACGGAACGCACTCGATCGTGCGCGATCAAGTTTTAGGGCACCCGACCGATCGCCATTATGTCGGCTATGTCAACTGGAACGGACTCGTGCCGATCAGCGAAGATTTGGCTCCATCTAATAGCTGGGCGATTTACGTCGGTGAACACAAACGCGCCTCGTTGATGCCTGTAGGCGATGGGCGATTTTATTTCTTTTTTGATGTGCCGCTACCTAAGGGATCTGTGAGTACACCAGACCACTATCGAGAGGAGTTGATGAGCTTTTTTAAGGGCTGGGCTGCCCCAGTGCAAACGCTGATTCAGCGACTCGACCCGCTCAAGACTAATCGGGTTGAGATTCACGACATTGAGCCACTAGAGCGGTTTGTGCAAGGTCGCGTGGCGCTGCTAGGCGATGCGGCTCACAGCACGGCTCCTGATTTGGGTCAGGGAGGCTGTCAGGCGATCGAAGATGCTGAGGTGTTAACTCGCTATCTGAGTTCAACCACGATCGGAGTTGAGGATGCGCTCAAGCGCTATGAGTCAGAACGTCTAGGTCGAACCGCAGATATTGTGCTGAGAGCGCGGAAGCGATCGCACATGACTCACGGCAAAGACCCAGAAAAAACGCAGCAGTGGTATGAACAACTCAAACACGAAGATGGGAGCGACATCCTCAATGCAATTTCTAATACAATCCTAGCGGGGCCGCTGCACTAAGAAAATTACAATGGGTAAACTCACCACTCATGTTTTAGATACAGCGCATGGCTGTCCGGCGAATGATTTGACGATCGAGCTTTTTACAATCGATTCTGCATCACAAAAAATATTGCTAAAAACGATCGTTACGAATGCTGACGGACGCACTGATTCACCGTTGCTTGCAGATGCCGAATTAAAAATCGGCGTTTATGAACTCGTGTTTTCAGTCGGAGCCTATTTCGCGCGGTTTGAGCGCGATCTGACAGAAGTACCGTTTCTCGATCGAGTGCCCATTCAGTTTGGAGTTTCAGATCCGACTACTCATTATCATGTCCCCTTGCTGACATCGCCTTGGGCATACAGCACTTATCGAGGTAGTTGAATGAGTGACTCGATCGCGCAACTCAACCAGATGAGCCAAACGGAATTTGTGGAGCGATTGGGCGCTGTCTTTGAAGAAACGCCGACGATCGCTGATCAAGTTTGGCATCAGCGTCCGTTTGCTGATGTGAATGATCTGCACCAAAAAATGACTGCGATCGTCAACGCCATGAGTCAGACTGACCAACTGGCATTAATTCGCGCTCACCCTGATTTGGGCACTAAAGCAAAAATGGCAGAGGCTTCTGTGCAAGAGCAGTCAGGGGTTGGCTTAGATCGGTTAACGGCTCAAGACTATGCGCGGTTTCAATTTCTCAATCAGGCTTATAAAGATCAGTTTGGGTTTCCGTTTATCGTTGCGGTTAAAAATCACACCCAGTTCAGTATTTTAGAGACGTTTGAGCGACGATTAAACAATTCATTGTCAACAGAAATGACTCAAGCGTTGTTAGAAATTTCGACGATCGCTCACTTTCGGTTAGTCGGTTTGGTCGAGTCATCGACGCAGTAGCCGACTATAAAGAAAGTATCCTTTGCTACAAATAGCAATGTTTCTGGCTTTTATAGTGCATTCATGATGTATGAAAAAGGACAGCGTGTGAGTTACCCTCAAGATTCCTCCGATCGTCAAGGCGTTAGTCGCCGCAAGTTTATTCAATATGGCTCACTCGCATTGGGAAGCGGGATAGTTGCTGCCTGTTCTAATGGCGGCGGTTCTTCAACCAACAATTCTCCGGCAGCGTCGCCCGTCTCCAGTGCTGGTAAGCTCGATAAAGTCACCATGAGCACCAATTGGTTTGCAGAAGCCGAACATGGGGGCTTTTATCAAGCGGTTGCCAAAGACATTTATAAAGACCACGGGCTAGACGTGACGCTCAAAATGGGAGGGCCTCAAGTTAATGGCACTCAGCTTTTAATGGGCGGCGCGATCGACTTTTTTATGGGCTATGGAGCCGATGCGATCGCGGCGATCGAGTCGGGCATTCCTAAGATCACAGTCGCGGCAATGTTTCAGAAAGACCCACAGGTGTTGATCGCTCATCCCAATGTTGGGGTCAAAGATTTGGCTGATCTCAAGGGCAAGCCGATTCTGATGTCTGCTCAGGCATACACGACCTATTGGCCCTATCTCAAGTCAAAATTTGGCTTTACTGACGACCAAAAGCGCACTTATAATTTTAATCCTGGACCGTTTTTAGCCGATCAGAATGTGGCTCAACAGGGTTATGTCTCGTCTGAACCGAACATTATCAAGAAAGTTGGAAAAATCGATCCGGTGGTGTTCTTGCTGGCAGATTCTGGCTATGCGCCTTATGCCACGACGATCGAAACTAAAAAAGAACTTGTTGATAAAAATCCTGACTTAGTGCAGCGATTTGTCGATGCATCAATTAAGGGCTGGTATAGCTATCTTAAAGATCCCGCTCCCGGCGATGCGTTGATTAAGAAAGACAATCCTGAAATGACAGACGAGCAGCTTGCTTACGCTCGATCGACGTTTGACAAATATCAGATTGTGAATGGCGGAGATGCGGGAACAAAAGGCATCGGTGCAATGACCGACGCGCGCTGGGAAACCTTTTTTGGCTCAATGGTGACCGCAGGCGTGTTTAAACCTGGAACTGACTACAAACAAGCCTATACGCTAAAGTTTGTTAACAAAGGGACACAAGCTTATCGAGTGTAGGATCGTAAATTAAGTAACTTGTAAAACTTGCGATCGTTTTCTGCCCTCTTTACGAAGTGGGGCGAAGTCCTCGCCAACCCTTCTCCCCAAGGAGAAGGAAGCTAGAATTCTTGTCCCCTCTCCTTGGGGAGAGGGCTAGGGTGAGGGTTAAGACTTACGCAAACCTCCGAGGTTTTGGTCAATAAGTTCTGTTAGTGATTAAGCCCTCATATCCTCGATCGGTTGATCATGACGTTCACCCAGATTCCAATCATTGACTTTGCACCCTTTACTAAAGGAAACGCGACTGAAAAACAGGCAGTAGTTGAGCAGATTTATGCTGCCTGTCATCAAGTCGGATTCATGTATCTGCAAAATATTGGCATCTCACGATCGCTGTTCTCTAATCTACTCGATCAGTCCAAACAGTTCTTTAATCTGCCAACAAAAGTGAAGGAACAACTCACTCGATCGAGCGAGACTAACTGCGGCTATGTCGGGGTGCAAAAAGAGCGGCTGAATCCGCAAAACCCTTGGGATCTCAAAGAAGCGCTGAATGTCGGGGTGCAGTCGGTTTGGCTTCCCGGTCAAGAAGCGTTTCGCGAAGTAGTGACCGAATTTTATCAACGCTGTACCTTGGATGTTGCCCCCAATATTTTGCGGGCATTTGCGATCGCGCTACACCAATCCGAAACGTTTTTTGACGACAAGCACGGTCGTCACTATTTTCTGCGAATGTTGCATTATCCGCCCGTTGAGCAAACGCCTGAGCCGGGGCAGCTTCGAGCCGGAGAACACACCGACTATGGCAGCATTACGCTATTGTTGCAAGATCGCGTCGGTGGCTTAGAAGTTAAAACTCGTCAGGGAGATTGGATTGCCGCACCGCCTATTCCTGACACGATCGTTGTGAATGTCGGCGATGCCATGCAGCGCTGGACAAACGATCGGTTAAGCTCAACGTCTCATCGAGTGGCAGTTCCGCTAGGCGAAGAGAGTCGGCGATCGCGCTACTCGATCGCGCTCTTTTGTGACCCAAATCCAGACGTTGAGATTGCCTGTTTAGATCGATCCGGCGATCGAGTTGCCCAATATCCGCCAATCTTAGCAGGAGACTATCTCGCGAGTCGATTAGCCGCCACTTACTAAACCAGCATGAATTCGACGACTTTGTTACCAGTCCATCGCGCCCCCTAAATCCCCCAAGTTTGGGGGACTTCAAGTCAAAATTTCCGGTTCAAAGTCCCCCAAACCTGGGGGACTTAGGGGGCAGAAGCCGCTGACGACGAAGCGATAAATCTCATCAAATTCACGTTAAATCAGATACGCTTGACTTTGATCACCCTAGCTCGATCGCCATGACTTCGACCATTACGCTCAACAACATCAATAAGGTTTATGCCAATGGCACGATCGCCCTGCAAGACCTGAATCTTGAAATCGGTGCCTCGCAGTTTGTTAGCTTGGTGGGTCCGTCTGGCTGTGGCAAAAGCACCGCTCTGAGAATTATTGCTGGGTTGGGGCAGATGAGTTCGGGGCAATTAGAGTGGGGGCAAAATCAAACCCCTAAGCTGGCTTATGTGTTTCAAGAGGCGGCGCTCATGCCTTGGGCAACTGTGCGAGACAATGTGCGGCTACCGCTGACTCTGGCAAAGATGCCCAAACGAGAAGCGCTAACCGCCGTTGAGGAGTCGATCGCGATGGTCGGTCTGCAAGGCTTTGAGAAATGCTATCCGCGTGAGTTGTCGGGCGGCATGAAAATGCGCGTGTCGATCGCGCGAGCGCTAGTCACAAAACCTGAGGTGCTGTTAATGGATGAACCCTTTGCGGCATTAGATGAAATGACTCGCAGCCGACTCAACAGCGACCTCTTATCACTATGGAATCAACTGCGCTGGACAGTGATTTTTGTGACACACAACATTTATGAGTCAGTCTATTTGTCTCAGCGAGTGGTCGTGATGGCGGCTCGCCCCGGTCGAGTAGTGGCAGATGTAAGCATCGATGCGCCTTACCCACGCGATCAAGAGTTTCGCACCTCGTTAGACTATAACCACTATTGCCGAGACGTGTCTCACCATCTCGCACAAGCGTCACTCAAAGGAACTGATCGCGACCTGCCCCTCGCTACTCTTTAAAGGAAATTAGACATGATGCTTTGGCGACGATTGACCGTCTTGATTCTAGAACTCCAGGATTTTTTGCGGATGGGTCGGCTTAACCCGCCTGCGTCTATTAATCTTTTTAGTAATCTGTCAAGCAAAGTGAGTCGACCGGGCGATCGAGAGAAACGCAGAACACGACCAAACCGTCCTTCTCTGATCAGACAGACTTTCTCCCCCGACATTTTAGCTCCGGCATTAGTGGGAATGTTTGCGATCGCAGCCTGGGAAATCTTTGTCCGTGTGACAAATATGCCTCCTTATTTGCTGCCGGGTCCGATTTTAGTATTCCAAACTTTGATCAGTTCCTGGGGCGAACTCTTTCCGTCTCTGTTAGTCACCTTGAAAGTGACCTTAATCGCATTCATCACTGCCGCGATCTCAGGACTGTTAATCTCAGTTCTATTTACACAGAGCAAATGGATTGAGCGTAGTTTCTTTCCCTATGCGGTGATTTTGCAAACCACTCCGATCGTGGCGATCGCACCGTTGATCATCATGTGGTTAAAAAACGATACTTTTCTAGCGTTAATCGTTTGTGCTTGGATTGTGGCATTCTTTCCGATCGTATCAAACACTACGCTCGGTCTAAATAGCGTTGATCACAATTTGCTCAACCTATTTCACTTATATCGAGCTTCCCGTTGGCAAACGTTGATATATTTACGTTTGCCCAGTGCAATGCCCTATTTTTTAGGAGGCTTAAAGATTAGCGGCGGGTTAGCGCTGATCGGGGCAGTCGTTGCAGAATTTGTGGCTGGCACCGGAGGCTCTCAATCGGGATTAGCCTATCAGATTTTGATGGCAAGCTATAATCTACAAATTCCTCGAATGTTTGCTGCCCTATTCATGATCACGTTAACGGGTGTATTAATCTTTGCGTGTTTGACCTGGTTATCTAACTTCTTGCTAAAAGAATGGCACGAGAGCGCAATCAAGCGTGAAAATTAAACTAGACCTCCTGCATGAATCCGGGCACGCCTCTTAGATCCCCCAATTCTGGGGGACTTTGAACTCCGGTTCCCCCAGAATTGGGGGTTGGGGGCGAGATCTCAGGGTAGTTTACGTCGAGAATTTTATTCGTGCATAAGGTCTACTGTATGAGAGCACTACGGTGCCCTCATACAGATTCGTCACGTTCACAAGTCAAACTGGCGTAGCTTATCGTCTGCGAATCGCGATCGTATAAGAAGGTCTTTGCTTTTCTTCTCGCTGTGTCTTCACCAGACGGAAGTTTTCGTCTACATAAAGATGCTCAAATCTAGGCGATGCTAGATAAGTTTTCTCAAACTTCTTAACGGTGTTGCGATCTAAATTTTGCAGCTTTAGCTCTTGGGGCAGATTCGCTTTTTTGGCATCAATTCGCGTGTCTACAACTGACGTAAACCAGTCTTCTGCTTTGTCGATCGTCAAAGCACTGTTCCATCTTCTAAACGCCTGCTCAATGCCAACATTCTGAATGCACCATTGACCGTCTCTGACCGCAAATGATTGCAGCACCATAAAGTCATAAGCGACCAAAAGCGATGAAAGCTTCTGCAAAACATTAGACTGATTTCCAGGTGCATAGCGAGCAATGTTGCCATAATAGCCTTTGTCACCAAAGATTTGATAAGACTGATCATGGATGCGCCCTGGTAAGCTGTCATGAAAAGGAATCGTTGACCAGACAGGTGTCCAGACTCCTAAAACCACTGGAATTTGATCTTCAACGATCGGGTAAGGATTGCGTTGACTTAGCTCTTCAAAATAGGGAACTAGTTGTTCTTTATAAAATAGAACTTTTTTGTTTAACGGATCAGAATCTCGGTCTTTTGTAAGCGCTAAAATTTCGTTTTTAAGTTCTTCTGTTGTCCAGCTACTTAATCGACTGGAACTGACTAGAGTTGTGTTCATTCGTGAAGCTCCAAATTTAATAAAGTGGATCAGACAGAAAGCTAAAAAATAAGCCTTGAACTGAAGCGATTTACAAAAGTTCACTTTTTAAGGCTACTGCGATCGCCGTGACTTTTTCTCTGTCATAGGTCGAGTTGAGTCAGTCAGATTGCTCTACTCATAGAAAGGGTTAACGACCGCGAGAATCTATCTATTGAAAGAGGAAATCTTTAACGTTGTTTAGGAAAAGGTTATGGCTTCCTAAGCCCGTCTTTATCGAACTATAGTCTGCACTTAATATCGTGGCGCTAGACTATACCTCTGTTCAACGATTCAGGGGTTTCGCAACTTCGATGAAAATTAACAAATGGAGAGACTCTAAGCTCTCCTTGGCTTCTCAGCGCATTTTTAATCGCTTGAATCGCAGGTTATTTTTACGCTTGTCAGCATTAGCTTTAGTGACTTTTCTGTTAGTAAATGCCATTCATTCGGCAACTGCTCAAAGCGTTGCTAAACCGGCGCGATCGCAGGTTGTTTTGATTTCCCTGGATGGCGCAACGCCTCGCATTATTGATGACTATTTGGCAAAAGGAGTTCTCAACCGCCGCACAGGGCTAGGATTGCTGCAAAGTCGAGTTTATCCTCGTCCTCGATCGAGCGATCTCAATGACCCAGCCTTTGGCTTAGGCACCCATGAGTTGATTGCTCAAGCGGCGATGTCTTTGCAACGCTCAAAGAGGGTTATAACTTCGATGGCGCTCAAACTCCTGTAGTTCCGCGTACAGGCGACGATGCGGCAACGAGTGCTGTGTTTTCAGTTCCTAGTTTCTATGGCGCTCATTGCTATGACCCCGAAAAGCCGAACACCTTACTCATGATCAAATTGGATTAATTGAATCTATTTGGGATAATTCAGATCTTGCACCATTCTCAACAAGGCAAGGGTAGGGGCTTGACGATGATTTCAAACCCTAATTCATCTGCAAGGCTGCGATTCTTTTGAATTTGACGTAACAGCTTCATCCAGATCACTTGGGGCAGGAGGAGAGTGAGTGCCTTGATACTCACCTCACCCCAATCAAGGCGACACCAAGATGCTCCCGATTGAGACACCCAATAACCAAGCAGGTAAGTGATCAGAGACAGCATCAACCAGCGATAAGTCCCAAGCCGAGTCTTCTGTCCAAAACAATGTCAGCCAAAGCGATGTTTGATAGTTTTGAAGAAGCCCTCAATTGCCCAGCGTTGCCGTCCTAAGCGCAGTTCTCGTTTAGCATCGCTCCGCTTGAGCCAAAACCAAGAAACCGTCAAAGGGGTTTCGATGCCGACCAGTCGCACCTATTGTCCTCGTTTTGCGTGACGATAAAGCGATTTGAGGGGGTTTGCCATTCTCCATCAAACGAGTGCAACGCATCCCGACTACTGCTTGCCAGCGGCGTTTTGGCACTGCCTTGAGAAACTCCACGGTGCCAAACTCAGTATCTGCCAGCACAATCACGGTGCAGCCCTTTGTCAAGGTCTTGGGAACACGGGCGAGGAGCTTGCAGGCAAGTTGAGGGGGACTCGAAGTGCCTTTGCCGTGCCAGATACAGAAACTCCAGGGCACTCGCCACGAACCCAGCACCAGGTAAAGCATCACAATGTGCAGTCCTCGCTTGCCGTTGAGCACTCGCACCCACGAATGGGACAGTTCTTCAGGCTCGGTGAGGTCGCTCAAGGGCAGAAACTTGCCACACTTGGGCAGGGTCGTCATGTAAATCAGCACTTTGAGCGACCTGCCACTGCGAGGGAGATGCTCTGCCATTTGTCGCAACACGGCTTGGCGAGTGGTTCGCAGCACTGACCGAGTAGACCACCCATAGACATTCAGAAATCGGCTCAACGCACTGGCAGATTTCGTCTGGCAATGGTGGGGAACAGGATGTCCTTGCGCCTCTAAAAACAGTCCCAACAGAGAACTGAGACTAGCGTGTTGATAGAGACTAGGCATCAGGTGGAGCAGGGCGTACACTAATCCTTGGGCGTGTTTCAAGATGGTTTCCATAACAACAGTCCGGACAGTTTTAGGCGGCGATAGTGCCGTAATCACAAAGGGTTGAGTAGTTGGGATGAGATTTAATCACACTCGGCTCCAGGTCTAAGTT